>JACXUF010000003.1 GCA_014764105.1 Sulfuricurvum sp.
TATAATTTATTTTGCTCTTGGTGGCTGTTTAACTCGCTTTTTAGCATCTCTAGGCGCTCTAATCGTTGTTCGGTTGTAGGATGGGTACGAAATAAATTGGCAAATGATAATTTTTTCCCATCAAACGGGCTAATAATGAACATATGGGCATTTTCCGGAGTTGCCCCCTGCACTTCCCCTCTTGTATTGTAATTTGAAAGTTTAATCAACGCATTTTGGAGCCACTCAGGATGACCTGTTAGGCGAGCTGCCCCCTCATCCGCCATAAATTCTCGCGACCTGCTAATGGTCATTTGGATAATACTTGCTGCAATCGGAAGCAGAATTGCCATAATCAACATTAATATCGGATTGCCTCCCCGATTGTCTCGATTACCGAACATTGCCCCAAACTGCATCATGTTAGCGATAAATGCGATTGCCCCTGCAATCGTTGCCGCTATTGTCGCTACAAGGATATCCCGATGCTTGACATGAGAAAGCTCATGTGCCATCACCCCTTCAATCTCATCTTCATTGAGCAGTTCAATCAAACCGGTCGTAATTGCTACAGCTGCATGTTCAGGGTTTCGTCCTGTCGCAAAAGCGTTGGGGATATGATCGTGGATGATATAGACTTTAGGCATTGGTACATCGGCGCGTTCTACCAACCGTTCTACAACCCTATAAAGTACGGGAGCTTCTCTCGGATTTACTTCTTGGGCATTGTAATGTTTTAGAATCATCGTATCGGAGAAATAGTAGGCGTAGAAATTCATCCCTCCCGCCATCACCAAAGCAATGACCATCCCCCCTTCTCCTCCAAGGTATCCTCCAAGAAATACCAACAAAACGCTCAAAGACCCCAGCAATAAAAAGGTTTTAATCTGTTCCATTTTTCCCCTCCAAGAGAGCTAAAATTGATTTTTTACCCATTTTACGGGCGAAATCGATCGCACTTAAGCCATAAGCATCCCGAGATTGCACATCCACTCCAAGCTCAAGCAATTTTTTGATCACTTCGATTCTGCCGTAGCATACAGCACACATCAAAGGGGTAAAGCCACTTTTGCGTGTTGTGCGATTGACGTCTAATCCCTCATAAATCAACCGCTCAATGAGTGGCAAATGATTATAGGTCACCGCAACATCGAAAACGCTCACCCCTTCGTTGTCGATTTGAAATATATCGGCACCATTTTCGATAAGAATATCGAGTATCTCTTGATCACAATGGTAGCGCAAGGCAAAGCAAAGCACCGACTCCCCGTTCTCTTCGGTATCATTGGGATTGGCACCGTTTTTCAGATGTTTTTTAATCCCAAGGTAATCGTTTGCTTTTAGTAATTCAATCCATTGTTTCATATGTGATCCATTAAATATTTTTAACAGTATAACACTTTAGATTCAACCATGCCATAGACTCTTAATGGTAGAATTCTCCATTAATTTTACACCAAGAGAGAAAATATGGAAATTTTAGAAACAGAAGCTGCGTTCAAAGCGTGTGTTCAAGAAATCCAAGGGAGTGATGGGTATAAAAATCCACTTGCATTTGGTATCTGCCGTGTCGATTTTGGTCAACTCACTCGTGATAAAATCCTCCAAGCTACCTACCCGCATATCAACTGGAACGAAAACTTCGCAAGTGCAGCAATTTTTATCAAAAGTGCACAAGAACAAGGTTTTGAGATTGATTTCAATGCCGACGAAGTGATTATCCCTGTTACACTCAAATTTTTGGAGGGGTGCTTGAATGCCTTTACCCCCTACTCCGATGAAGCATTCGGTGATGCTCACAAAAATATTCAAGTGATCTCGGCTCTCTACAACCAAATAAAAGAGCGCGGTATGCGTGAAGGTGAGTTCCGCCTTGTGATCCTTTTCAACGACGTCGGATGCACTAGTGTCGAGGGAACCTATCTTAAACTCTACGCTCTCTCAACCTCTAAAGTGGCACTCCGTTCACTTAACCTGAACGGTGCATTCGGAGCTTTGCACAACGTTGCGTGGTCGGATGGTCAACCGATTGAACTCGAATGGCTCCGCGAAAATGAAATCGAACTCAAATTTGCCAATAAATACCCGAAAATTGATTTCGTCGATAAATTCCCACGCTATCTTCAACATATTATCCCTGCAAACAATACCCGCATCTTGGACGATTCAAAAGTTCGTTTTGGTGCACAGCTCCACGCAGGAACCACCATCATGCCAGGTGCGAGTTACGTCAACTTCAATGCGGGAACCACAGGGGTCAGCATGGTAGAGGGGCGCATTTCAAGTTCTGCAATAGTGGGTGATGGCTCAGACGTGGGTGGAGGAGCTTCGATCCTCGGTGTTCTCAGCGGAACAGACGGCATTCCTGTTACTATCGGGAAAAACACTCTCCTCGGTGCCAACTCGGTTACAGGTATAGCTTTGGGTGATGGGTGTATTGTTGATGCTGGAATCGCCGTGCTCGCAGGGACAAAATTTGCAGTAAGTGCCGAAGAACTCACAAAAATCCAAGAGGCCAATCCCTCTAAAACGCTCAATGGTACAAGCTTCAAAGGGAAAGACTTGGTAGGACTTAACGGTATTCACTATCGTCAAGACTCCACGACAGGTCAACTGCTCATCCGACGCTCTACACGTGAAGTGAAACTTAACGCTGATTTACACTAATTTAGATAGCCTCTTCTCCTTTAAGGTGAAGAGACATATACTTTCCATATCTTTACAGAAGGAGCTTTAAATGATAAGCTCAAATGTCTCCTCTTTGGTGTCGAATCAAACCTACATGAACAATAATGCTCACAATGTGGCGAATATGAATACCGACCATTTTACCCCTCATAACACAACAATTAGTGAAATTCAAAACGGTGCAACCAAAGCCAATACCACGATTGTATCCTCCAATGGATCGGAAAAATCACAAACCAATTTGTCCAAAGAGCTGAGCGATCAAGTCACTATTGAAGGAGTTGCTCAATTGAACACTCAGACAATCCGAACCCAAGACGAAATGATGGGCTCATTGCTCGATATTCGGGGATAATTCATCCCCTAGAGTGTTTTCTTCTTTGGTGGATTTGCTTTTAGATTCCGTGTCAGTGCATTGGGTGGACGGGTAAAGATGTTCATACTTTCGACCCGAGAAAGGAGTCTCATAGCAGGATCGAAGGTTTCCAATTCTGCTCCGAGATCCAAAGTACTTATGACCGCTTTCCCTATAATATGGCGACCTTTATTCCCCCCCTTATCAATCGTTCGAATGCCCCAAATGTTATGGAAAGTCAGTACATTATCTTGATAGGTGCCGATGTAAAGAACAACATGCCCCTTTAAATAGATAATCGTCTCAAATGGGATCCCTTTCTCTTTGATAAGAGCAAGTTTTTCATTGTTGGATAACCCCTCAAAAGAGATTATTTCTCCCATTTTTGCTTGGGCAGAAGAGTTTCTAGGTAGCCAAACCCCAAATGGGGTCATGAAATCACGTATCATGGATGAACAATCCCTCTCACCGTACATTCCGCCCCATCCATAGGTATTTTTTAGCAGATGCGACCCGATCAAAGCCAAATCTTTTTTGTTGAATCGGCTCACACCTATATGGGCAGAATGTTGTGGGATTAATAACTCTCTGGTTGTGGTATTGGAATCGATTGTTTTAACAATATAGTGTTCACCTTCGATTCGTTCCAATGGGAGAACCATCCCGATACGGGAATGAACAGTATACTGATTTAATGGAGTATAGAGGGGAATGTTATCTTCGAGCAAAAAGACTTTTTTTGCCTGTTGGAAATTTCGAACCATTTGATCATCAATCGCCGCAATCCCCTCTGATTTAACCCATCCAGAGACATTATTGCTGAAAATATAGCTCCATGCACCGTCTTTACTCATGTGAGAGATGAAAATAGGCTCATTGTAATGCAATGTACTGCTCTGGAGGAGATCAAACGGATACCCTTCTCCTGGTAGGGAAGGATTTTTATAGAGTGGTTTGTCGGTCGGAAATGCTCGGATATCCATCGCTTTGAGTGCGATCCCTTTTTGATTGATGGTTCCGTATGATTCAAAATTACTGTTATATTCAATCTGCTCAAACCAAACCAAAGGAACGGGCTGCAAATTACTCCCATAGCCCCCCCTAAAAGCTCTCAGTGGCCAAGTGATCTCTTGGAGACTTTGTGGCACTTTTTGGTAATTCCATACCGAAAAATAGCGCGCTTCAAAACTATTTTGAACCTCATAAAGGCTCTCTCGATCATTTCCGTTTTGCTCGGCATAGGGGAGAATGGATTGCTCAAACTTCTCTAAATCATTAATTTTGGGACCATACTCAAGAAGTTTGATATCAAGATCCTGAGAAAGCGAACAGCAAAAGGGATTTGGATTGTCTATTGTATTGAGATTTGCCGAAATGACCGGAGCATTAGAAGGTTTGGGTGGAGGTGGTGGCACACTGGGGGTATGGGCACCACACCCTACCAATATCAATAAGATCCCGCTCATCCACAGTGTTGTTTTCATTTATCGCCTCTTTTATTCTACTCCGCCGAAACGTCCTACAACCCTGCCGATAATTTCAACTTCATCTCTACGGGCGACATAGGTGGGATAATCTTTGTTGTCTGAAATAATATCGAGTTTCCCATCAATCCGAACTTGCAAACGTTTGATAAAAAGACCATGTTCGGTTCGAATCGTAAAAATACCCCCTCGACTGATATCGTTTTTGGTGCGATTGATAAAAATGATGTCATTGTAACCAAAAGTCGGTTCCATTGAATCACCGGAGACATTGATCGCTTCAATATGGCGCAACTCTTTCTCACCTCCCAGCAAGAGCACGAAGTTCTCTTCCAACATTAACGGCTCATACGAGAGCTCGTCATTTTCAGCCCCTCCCCCAGCAGAGGCGCTCACCGATGAGAAATAACGTACCATGTAAAAACGGTTTGTCGGCTCGATCAAACTTTCCGGAGATTGGTTGTAAAGGAGCCAATTGATGGCGATAGAGCGTTTTGCACAAAAATCGAGAAGTTCATTAAAGGGTATTTTATTTCGCTTTTTCATTGTTGCAAAATTCATCTGCGAGATCCCCAACAAATCGGCAACATCTTTATCAAAAACTTTTCGTCCGGGAAACTCCGAGGAAACAATATCTTTGATGATCTCGACAATATCACTAAATGTTTTCATAATTAAA
This sequence comes from Sulfuricurvum sp., assembly GCA_014764105.1. Classification (GTDB taxonomy): domain Bacteria; phylum Campylobacterota; class Campylobacteria; order Campylobacterales; family Sulfurimonadaceae; genus Sulfuricurvum. The sequence goes on from JACXUF010000003.1 coordinate 5,186, forward strand.
TCCTTTTGCAATATCTGATAATAATTGTAGATATTATGACACACAAAAGATATAAATATTGCAAATTGACATATTTTTCAAGCTATTTTTTAAAATACTTTACGATTTACCTAATCAATAGTTCACTCAAGGGGTTGATCGTGACAAAAATAATTCGTAAAGCAAACAACTGGATAGATCGTTTCGAAATGAAAATGGGGGCTTGGGCGGAGAAAATTTTTTAAAACTCTTCGTTGTTTTTTTCTTTTTCAATTTTATCCAACCGAGAGAGATGATACCCTCGAAAGATATAGACAAGAAAAAGGACAAACAGCACAACAATGATGTTGTTGACAATCTCCATCATATTACATCCCCTCTTTATAGGTATTAAAGTTTTGCTTGATCGCTTCGTAGAGGATGATTCCCGTACTAATTGCGAGATTGAGGCTACGCCCCTCTTTGGTCATTGGGATCGTCATGCATTGATCCGGATAGCGCCCTAACACTTCCCCAGGAATCCCCGATACCTCACTGCCAAAAAAGAGATAATCGCCACTTTGAAAATTCATCCCGAAGTAAGGTTTGTCGGTTTTAGTCGTTGCGAAATAGTATTTCTGACTTTCAGGATGGGCAAGAAAAAACTCATCAATATTCTCCCATACGTGCAAATCGATTTTATGCCAATAATCAAGACCCGCACGACGTACCGCTTTTTCGTCAATGTCAAATCCAATTGGTTTAATCAAATGAAGAGATGAGCCGGTATTGACACAAAGCCGCCCGATTGCACCTGTATTGTTGGGTATTTGAGGATGAACTAAAACGATATTAAACATTTAAAAAATGATCGTTTTGTTGGTATGGACAAAAATGCGATCTTCCAATGCCAGTTTCAGGGCTTTGGAGAGGACGATTTTTTCGACATCTCGACCCTGACGCTGCATCTCTTCCCAGCCGTGTGCATGATTAACATGAATGACATCTTGAGCGATGATTGGTCCCTCGTCTAGATTATTATTGACAAAATGGGCGGTTGCTCCGATGATTTTCACCCCGCGCTCATACGCTTGTTTATACGGATTTGCTCCGATAAATGCCGGAAGAAACGAGTGATGGATATTGATAATTTTATCCTCATATGTTTGAACAAATTTAGAGGTGAGGATGCGCATATATTTAGCCAATACAATATAGTCTATCTCGCCAAGTTCAGAGAGCTGCGCAAGGAGACGATTTTCATGTTCGTCACGATCACACCCCTCATGAGAGACGGTATAATAGGGAATATTGAATTTGGATACGAGCGGCTCAAGCAAATCGTAGTTGGATACCACGCCGACAATACGACAATCAAGTTCGCCCGCTTCGTATCGGATCAAAATATCTCCGAGGGCATGAGACTCTTTCGTAGCCATTAAAACCACATTTTTTTTGCGCGGTGCGATAACATCGAGATTGGCATTTTTGGGGAGAACTTCCAATAACTCCTGTTTCAATGTGGCGGGATCGATCTCTCCGGCTACGACGCTTCGCATAAAAAATTTATTATGAGTTTTGTCAACAAATTCGTTATTGGAAATGATGTTGAGATTTCGATGGAAAAAGATACTGGAAACTTTGTAAACAAGCCCTTTTTCATCATTACAATCGATTAGTACTCGGTACTGTTTGGTCATTTACAATCCTAAAATCAAGACTCTTTAATCGCATCGAGGCGATTGTCGATAGTGGCTAAAAGGTATTCAAGAAAATTGAGTGTCAAATCGACTTTTGCTTCAATCTGGACATTGTTAGGGGATTGAAATCCCTCAAACAACACGAGCAGCCGCTCTCGTATCCCCTCTAGCATACGAGCTTCATCATCACGTACACTATGGATGGTTTCGATGGCTTGCACTGTTGAAGATGTATGGGACTCTTTGATCTGACAAAATTCCCCCTTAATCTCCTTTTTTTCGGTCGGTTCAGGAGCTGAAGCTAACTCTTCGATCTCTGCTAAAGTCGATAAAATAACATCTTTCAGTTCCATGCTTTCATTAACCACCTTTCAAACTGAATAAATTCTGCCTCTTCATCCATTTGAACAAAAAACGCTTTCATTTCGTTATTGACCCCTAGAAACTTTTTACGCATCCCCGATAATCGACGAATAGCGATTTTTGCATCGGCGTTAGAGGGATCTTTTTTTAATACCTCTTTGTAGATTTCAAGAGCATCCTCTTTGAGCCCTTGAAGCTCATAGATATTAGCAAGAGTTAGAGTTTGCATTTTGCTGCAAAATTAGCGATGATCGAACCCATCTCGCTGGTAGAGCAAACCTCTTTGGCATCAAATCCTGCGATATCTTTGGTTCGGTACCCTTCTGCCAATGCTTGCTTGATGCCATAATCGATACGATCTGCCGCACGGTTTTCGCCGAGGGCAAAGCGGAGCATCATCGATGCGCTTGCGATAGTGGCGATAGGGTTAGCGATCCCCTGCCCTGCTATATCCGGAGCAGAACCGTGAATCGGTTCATACACACCGATTTTAGCCCCCACTGAAGCCGATGGCAACAATCCGATCGAACCAGAGAGCATGCTCGCCTCATCGCTCAAAATATCCCCAAAAATATTGCCCGTCAAAATAACGTCAAACTGTTTCGGATCACGGATCAACTGCATCGCCGCATTATCTACATACATGTGGCTAAGTTCCACTTCTGGATATTCTTGAGCGATCTCTTCGACTACTTCACGCCACAATTGGCTCACGTCCAATACGTTGGCTTTATCGACTGAACACACTTTTTTGGAGCGTTCCATTGCGATTTTGAACGCAACATGAGCGATACGCTCGATTTCTGGACGGGTATAAACCATCGTGTTCCACCCACGGTTCTCATCACGCCCTTTCGGTTCACCGAAGTAGATCCCGCCGATCAACTCACGGACAACCATCAAATCAACCCCTTTGACAATCTCAGGCTTCAATGAGCTTGCATTGACCAATTCATCATAAACGTTTGCAGGGCGAAGGTTAGCAAATACACCGAGTTCTTTACGGAAACGGAGCAATCCGCTCTCTGGACGTTTCTCTCTCGGCAAGATATCCCACTTTTGACCGCCAATGGCACCAAAAAGCACCGCATCGCTTGCCATAGAGATATCAATCGTCTCTTGAGGCAACGGATCACCGACCGCATCATAGGCACATCCGCCCATAAGAGCTTCTTGATAGTTAAATTCGAGCTCTTCACATGCGGCTACAGCATCGAGAACTTTGACTGCCTCATCGACGATTTCAGGACCGATACCGTCCCCTTTGATCAATGCAATAGTGTAACGTTTCATCAATTATTTACCCCCTGCGGCAATTTCAGCTTCTGCATAGCTCATCAAACCACCTGCGGCGATCAACTCTTGCATAAACGGAGGAATCGGGATAAAGTTATACACTTTTCCGTTCGACGTGTTGGTGATCGTACCGGCATCCATATCAATACTGACCGAGTCACCCTCTTTGATCTCTAAACTCTCAGGAAGCTCAAAAATCGGAAGTCCCATATTAAACGCATTGCGGTAAAAAATACGGGCAAATGTCGGAGCGATAACCGCCGCTACACCGGCAGCTTTCAATGCGATTGGAGCATGCTCACGTGATGAACCGCATCCGAAATTCTCATCGGCGACAATAATGTCACCCGGAGTCATTTTCGACACAAAGGTTGGATCCGCATCTTCCATAACGTGCTTGGCAAGCTCTTTCGGATCAGAGGTATTGAGATAACGAGCGGCAATAATGAGGTCGGTATCGATGTCTTTACCGAAATTCCAAACTTTCCCTTCAATTTTTTGCATCAAAAATCCTATTCATCCATAAATATAGCGAGGATTATAATCTAGATGTGCTGAAAGAGTTTTAAATCCCTCAAAAAAGGGATCTAATATTAGTTAGTATTATCTCTTGAGACTATTAGTGGTGGCAAGCATTTCATCACTGGTTGTAATAACTTTAGAGTTCGCATCATACGCACGCTGTCCAGTGATCAAATCGGTCAATTCAACGACCAATTGGACGTTAGAAAGCTCTACGAATCCTTGACGGATCGATCCCAATCCATCAACTCCCGGTGTCCCATCAACTGGCTGTCCCGAGCTGTCGGTTTCAACAAAAAGATTATCTCCTATAGCGTGCAATCCTGCCGGATTGATAAAATTGGTCAGTGAAATTTGTCCAACTTGAGTTGCTTGTGCTTGTCCCGCTTGAGTCACACTGACGATACCGTCGGTTCCGATACTGATATTGATCGCATCTTCAGGGATAACCACTTCGGGAACCAGTTTGTATCCGTCGGAATTGACAATGGTGCCGTTTTCATCCACTTTGAACGATCCGTTGCGGGTATAGACTTCCGTACCATTGGGAAGTTCGAGTTTAAAAAAACCTTTTCCAGTAATTGCCATATCAAGAGAATTATCGGTTTGCTTCAAACTCCCCTCGGTAAAGATTTTATTGATAGCCGTAGGCCGTACCCCAAGCCCTACTTCGATCCCTGTCGGAGATTTGGTTGTATCACTAGTAGATGTACCTGCATAGGTCATCACTTTATACATTAAATCGGCAAATTCAGCGCGTGATTTTTTGTACCCCATCGTATTGACGTTGGCAATGTTATTGGCGGTTGTGTCGATTTGGGTTTGCATCGCCAGCATTCCAGTTGAACTGGTATAGAGTGATTGCATCATGACTTTTTATCTCCTATGGCTATTTTCGTGCGACGGCGAGTTTTTCAATTGCATCGCGATTAAGATCGTTCATCTGTGAATCCATCGCTTTTTGATACATCCCAACAAGGCGGTTGGCTTCAACCAAAGCGATCATCTCATTGACGGCGTTGACATTGCTTTTTTCAATAAACCCCTGCATCACGCTTCCACTCTCGGTTATCGGGGTTAGGGGATCGGAGGCTTCAGGCTTGTAGAGGTTATCCCCCTCCTTCGTTAATGCACGGAGGTTTTGAGGCTCTATCACCATCAATTTTTTAGTAGCGACCATTTGGTTGGTTCCCGGAACATTGCTCATAATTTGTCCGTTTTTATCGATAGTTACCAATGTCTCTTGGGGGGTGAAAGTAATAGCTGTTTTGTTTTGAAAATAATCGGCGGAGAGGACTTCATACCCTTGTTTGTTGACGAGTTTTCCCTCGTCATTAATGGTAAATGTTCCATCTCGTGTCAAACGTACCCCCTGTGGCGTATTGACCGCAAAAAATTGACCCTCTTTTCCGAGTGCCAAATCAAACGTATTGCTGGTTTGCTGCAATGCACCGAGTGAATGATCGGTAAAAGCATCGGTGATCTGAGGAACCCGACTAAGCGCTCGGTTAAAGTACTGTGCACCTGCTTCGGTCTGATTTTCGATCGGAAGTTCACTTTGAACCGTCTTGAATAAACGGGCAAAATCTCCCGTAATCAATTGATCCCGTTTGTACCCTATCGTATTGGCATTTGCTAGATTAGCAGCTATCGTATCCATACGATTAAATTGTGCTACCATCCCCCCTGTCGCCGCATAATATCCAGTTTGCATCTCTCATCCTTGTGGAGTATTAGTGATGTTTAGCAACAACTGTTCCAATAATACAAATTAGTCTGTTTACAGAGATTAAAGATGGATTTTAAGAAAAATTTCGGTATAATCCACATCTTTTATAACGTAAGGGAGCTCTCTTCAGTATGAGTGTCAAAGATCTAAACAAACATCTCGAAACCCTATTTTCCGAACATAAATCTAAAAATTGTCTCACATATGAAACGATCGTCGATTTGTTCGACAAACAACCAACCCTTGCGCAAGCCAAAAACATCCTGAAATTAGCTCAAAAATACAGAGTTTGCCTTTTTACTTCATCTGAACATGCAAAAATTCTCAATCAGCAAGAGGCAGAGGCAAAACGTGCCGCACAACTCAAATACATAGAAGAAGCAAGCGGAGATGAATTTGACATTCTCAAACAGCATGAATTACTCGAGTGGTCACGTTCTGATTCTCCGGTTCGGATGTATCTGCGTGAAATGGGTCAAATCCCCCTTTTGACAAAAGAAGAAGAGATTGAAATCTCCAAACGGATGGAGATGGGGGAAGGGATCATTATTGATGCGATCTGTTCCGTCCCTTATTTGATCGATTTTATTCTTGACTATAAAGATCCACTCATCAACCGTGAACGCCGCGTAAAAGAGCTTTTTAAAAGTTTTGAAGAAGATGGGGAAGAGGATAGTGACGATGATGTCGATGAGGATTCTGATGAAGAGGAAAATACAGAAAAAGCACCTTCCACCAAAGACAAAAAACGGATAGAAAAAGTTGTAACCTCTTTCAAAGCACTCGAAAAAGCAAAAAAAGAGTGGGTTAAAGCGACTGAAAAAATATTGGATGAAAAACCTCTCGACGATATGGACGGTGAATATGTCCTTTTCTTCCTCAATGTTAGCTTTAAAAAGAAAATGCTAAAAGAGGCATTGCTTGATCTTGGACCAACTTCAAAATTGATCAACGAACTTGTCCGCTCTATGGAGACAGCACTTCGAAGTGATGAGGGGTTTGATCGTGAATTAAAACGTTTGGAGTATAAGCTCCCCCTTTTCAACGATCAGCTCAAAAAGAACCATGCCATGATCTTGAATAAAATTTGTGATTTGACCAAAGAAGAGATTGCTACCAAAGTCCCTGAAGCGACAATGGTGAGCACCTACATGGAGATCAAAAAACTGATTCAAACCAAAGAGGCCTCCAAGGGGGGCTTCAATATGGAGCCTGAAAAACTTGCCGATATCCTAGAGCAGATCAAACGGGGGAAAAGTATCTCCGAAACCGCTAAAACCCGTATGGCGAAATCGAACCTCCGCCTCGTTGTCTCGATCGCCAAACGTTATACCAATCGCGGTCTCCCTTTCCTCGATTTGATACAAGAGGGCAACATCGGTCTCATGAAAGCGGTAGATAAATTTGAATATCAAAAAGGATACAAATTTTCGACCTATGCGACATGGTGGATTCGTCAGGCTATCAGCCGCGCGATTGCCGATCAGGCGCGCACCATTCGTATTCCGATCCACATGATCGAGACAATCAACCGCATCAACAAAATCATGCGTAAACATCTCCAAGAGCACGGAAAAGAGCCAGATGTCGAAACCATCGCAGAAGAGGTAGGCTTGTCAGTTGAGAAAGTCAAAAATGTCATTAAAATCACCAAAGAGCCAATTTCACTCGAAGCACCTATCGGTAATGAAGAAGATGGGCGTTTCGGAGATTTTATTGAAGATAAAATGTCTATCTCTCCGAGCGATGCAATCTTGAAAGATGATTTAAAAGTCCAAATCGAAAGCGTTCTTGAACAGCTCAACGAACGCGAAAAAGCGGTTATTAAAATGCGTTTTGGAATTATGGACGATGAAAGTGACCGCACATTAGAGGAGATTGGAAAAGAACTAAACGTTACCCGTGAGCGTGTCCGTCAAATCGAGTCCAGTGCGATCAAAAAACTTAAACACCCCAAAGTGGGTCGAAAACTTAAAAACTATATCGAGGACTGATGACGTTCGATCAGCAATGGATTGAGTACGATTTTAATCCATTTATCCTTTTTAATTCAAGCGGGAAAATTGTCTCTCTTAATGCCGAAGCACAATATCTCCTCGGAGCGGTAGAAGGTTCGACTATTTACGAGATTGCAACAACCTATGCCAGCTCTTCATTTGGTTTCAAAACCACGTTTTTGGAGCTCGAATTCGGTCGGTTTAAATTTTTCGGAATTACAGTAGGATACGAGAACGAAGAGCAAATCGGTATTCGTCTCTATCAGCTCCCCTCTTTTCAGTTTACAAAACAAAAACCAAATGGTCAGCTGGTCAATGTTTATACCCTAATCGATTTGTGCATCAGTTCGAACTCGATTGGTTCTCAGACCAAACACATCAAAGAGCTTGACCCGACCATCCCTGAAATAAGATTACGGACGGAATGGTTTATTAAACTTTTGAACAAGATCTATCTCTCGATGCAGGGGAATGCGAAGATTACTACCTCTCTTTTTTTCCGTGTGGGGGAACATATTAAATTTGAGGGGGAGAAATATTCCCTATTCTCGATTAAGATCTCAGCTGAGAACATCAACCGTAAATACCTCCCTGAGATTGCTTATCTCGCCGAAGAGAATAATCTCTTTGTAGATATCAAGGAACAATCTATTACGATCAATGTTCCGATGATTGTGAAATAAACAGGTTTCGAGCAATCAGATACCCCAAAGGTATCCCCGCTGCAAGCCCCACCATATACGGTAATACTTCAAGTGCGTGATTGTTCTCTAAAGTGATAAATCCAAGAATCAATATGGCGTACGGGATCAAGCGATAAACCGATACCCATGCCGAACTGTTTTGGGTTGTGTTTTTGATGATATTCGTTTTTTGACGCGCTTTTTCCTCTTTGATCATCTGCTTGATATCGGTGATCTCTTGCTCGCGTTCCTCTTCGTACAGATCATAGGGGTCATCCATCATATCAATGAGATCTTTGTTATCTTCCGGATCGGCACGTTCCACCCGTTTCATAATCATATTTCGGTATGAGTAGAGACTCCCCATAACAATCGCCATTGAGGTGAACATCGCCACAACAAAGTTCGTATAGATGGTGCCAGATATGAGCCAAAGTGGGAAAGAACCGATCAAGACGACTGCAAGGATGACAAAAGGCTTTTTGCTACTCATCATCATCGTCTTTTTGAGTTTTACCCATGTTGTAGCGTGGATCACGTGCAAGTTTTTCGAACTCTTTGTATTGCTTACTGTAGGCCTTGAACACATTAAGAAATGCAGCGGCAATACCGATACTGACACCGACCCACAACAACCACGCAATCCCCGTCAGTTTTTTCAATCCCAAGCCGATGGCTACACCGATCAATACGGCAACCACCATAGAGATCCCAAGAGACAATGTTTCAGCCCCTTCGATAATCGGTTTCAAACGGGGTTTTTGTTCTTCGTTTTCCATTGAATTCCTTTATTGTACACGCAATCGAAACACTTCCCGATATGCTACATTAACACTTGGTTTCCTTTGGCTGAAAGCCAATGTACACTTGCGCACGTTATAATTCACTAAAAATTTTATTTGCTGCCTCAATCGTCTCTTCGATCATCATATCGGTTGTGGCGGTCGAAATAAAGCACGTCTCAAACTGCGAACATGCAAAATAAAACCCTGCATCAAGCATTGCGGCATGAAAATGGGCAAAACGTGCCGTATCGCTTTTAAGTGCTTCTGCAAAGTTGCCGACCGCTGTATCGCAAAAGAAAAATCCGAACATCGAGCCGCGTACATCGGTTTGCAATCCGATATTGTGTGTCGCAGCTGCTGAAGCAAAACCGCTCATCAAACGTTTTGCCCTCTCTTCAAGAACCCCAAACACACGAGCATTAGTTTTGAGCTTACGAATCGATGCCAATCCTGCCGCCATAGCAACCGGATTACCGCTAAGGGTTCCCGCCTGATAGACTCCTCCCTCTGGAGAAAGATGTGCCATAATCTCGCGACGTCCGCCAAAAGCACCCACAGGCATACCGCCTCCGATAACCTTACCAAGGGTTACAAGGTCAGGTTTTGTCCCCGTAATACTCTCCGCTCCATGCAAACACGCACGGAAGCCGCTCATCACTTCGTCAAAAATCAACAGTGCGCCATACTCGTCACACACAGCTCGAAGTTCTGCGAGGAAATCTTTGGTCGCAGGAACCAATCCCATGTTTCCGGCAATCGGTTCAATGATGACACACGCAATCCCCGAACTCTCTTGGAAACATTGCTTGACACTTTCGATGTTGTTGTATTCAGCTAAAAGGGTGTGTTTGGTAAAGTCCGCAGGGACCCCCGGAGAGCTCGGAGTTCCGAACGTCATGGCACCTGAACCCGCTTGAACTAGCAATGCATCACTGTGACCGTGGTAGCATCCGGTAAATTTGACGATGTCATCACGCCCCGTAAATCCGCGAGCAAGACGAATTGCACTCATTACCGCTTCGGTTCCACTGCTGACAAAACGGATTTTTTCAATAGAATCATATATGGAGATAATCAGCTCTGCAAGTTCACTTTCCGCTTCAGTCGGTGCACCGAAACTGAGACCGCGCTTGACTGCTTCGATCACCGCATGTTCGATCGTTTCATCCCGATGACCGAAAATCAGCGGTCCCCAGCTTTGAACATAATCAACATATCGGTTGTCGTCAATATCAATCAAATAGCCCCCTTCTCCGCGAGAAATAAATCGTGGAATGCCGCCGACGCTTTTAAACGCACGAACGGGAGAGTTGACCCCACCTGGGATAAGTTCTTGGGCTTTTTCGAAGGCGATTTGAGAGTGCTTGATACTCATTTAATATCCTAATCAATAATCTTTTTGTGATTATAGCGAAATCGTATTGTTCAAAAGGGTCATGATGCGCTAAAATAACGAAAAACTTAAGGTCTTTTATGCAATTTCACGTCGATGCTACTTGCGGCAACGCACGAGCCTGCACCATCACCACTGCGCACTCTACAATCCAAACCCCTATTTTCATGCCCGTGGGGACGGTAGGCTCGGTAAAAGCACTCGATATGTCCGATATGACTGATCTGCTCGATACTCAGATCATCCTCGCTAACACCTATCACACATATCTGCGTCCCGGTGATGAAACCATCGCCAAGTTTGGTGGATTGCACGGCTTCACCACCTATCCGAAAAGTTTTTTGACCGATAGCGGTGGATTTCAGGCATTTAGCCTCAGCGACATCTCCAAACCGGTTGAATCGGGGATCGAATTTCGCTCACATATCGACGGGAGCAAACACTTTTTTACCCCACAAAAAGTGATCGACATCCAAAACAATCTAAACAGCGACATCATGATGATCCTTGATGATCTCGTGGCGTTGCCTGCGACGCAAGAGCGAATTAAAACCTCGATTCAAAGAACTACCCAGTGGGCGCAGCAATCAATCGACTACCATCGTAACAATCAGACCAAAGGGATCGGGATTAATCAAAATATTTTCGCCATCATCCAAGGGGGGACAGACTTTAATTTTCGCACCCAATCGGCAGAAGAGTTGTGTGCGATGGATTACGACGGATTCGCTATCGGGGGTCTTTCCGTCGGTGAAGCCAATAGCCTCATGTACGATACCGTAGAGCACACAATACCTCTCATGCCAAGTGACAAGCCCCGATATTTGATGGGGGTTGGAACACCGGAAGATTTAGTCGAGAACATTGAACGGGGAGTCGATATGTTCGACTGCGTTATGCCGACCCGCAATGCTCGCAACGGGACCCTTTTCACGACTTTTGGAAAAGTGAACATCAAAGGGGCGGCGTACAAATTAGACCCTCAGCCGATCGATCCTGAGTGTGAGTGCTACACGTGCCGCCGATACAGCCGTGCCTATCTGCACCACCTTTTTCGCTCACGAGAAATCACCTATTTTCGCCTCGCATCGCTCCATAACCTCCACTACTATCTGTGGTTGGTTAAACAAGTGCGTGAAGCTATAATAGTAGGAACCTTTAGCCAATTCAAAAAGGATTTTTATGCTCGCAGACAATCTTAAACTCGGTGTCAATATCGATCATATCGCAGTGCTCCGTGAGGCACGTAAAATCAACGATCCAGATCCCCTTATGGCACTCTCTATCTGTGCAATGAGCGGAGCCGACCAAATTACAATCCATTTGCGTGAAGATCGCCGTCACATACATGATAAAGATGTCCGCCGCATCATAGAGGGTTCACCACTTCCAGTGAATTTGGAGTGTTCGATTAATCCTGATATTATCGATATCGTCTGTCAAACGCGCCCACACCGCGCGACGCTTGTTCCAGAAAAGCGTGAAGAGGTCACCACGGAGGGGGGGTTAGATGTTGCGGGACAATATGAAGCCATATTAAATACTATTAAAAAGTTAACCGAATATGGGATCGAGGTGTCATTGTTTGTCGATCCAACTGCCGAAGCAGTCGAAAAATCGTGCAAACTCGGTGCACAATGGGTAGAACTCCATACCGGAAGTTACGCAAATATCTATGCTATGCGTCACAGCGCCCTTCCCTATTCGCATCATACGATTGAGTCACTCAATCTAAGCCGTAAAGAACTGGATAGCCGATTGGAACGTGCCTACGAAGAGATTGTCGAGACGGCAAATAAAGCCCGTATGTCAGGTTTAAAAGTCGCTGCTGGTCATGGGTTGAACTACCAAAACGTGAAATCTATCGTCAACATCGATACGATTGAGGAGCTCAATATCGGACAAAGCATCATTGCCCGCTCCATCTTTACCGGATTGGCAACCGCCGTGTCAGATATGAGAGCATTATGCCGTCGATGAAGAGGCTAGCCATCAGTGTAGGGGATCTTAATGGTATCGGTTTTGAAATAATCCTCAAAGCACACAATCAAATCAAACACTTTTGCGATCCGATCTACTGCATAAACCACACAATGGCGCATCAAGCTGCACTGCTCCTCGATATGCAGATCCCAAACGATTTTCAGATGATGAAAGTTTCGGGTGAATTTACCATCCAGCCGGGTCATGTGAGTGCCAAGAGCGGAAGGTACAGTTTTGATTCGTTTACAACCGCGATCGATCTCGCTGTGTCAAAAACGGTCGATGGGGTCGTTACCCTCCCGATCCATAAAGAGGCATGGAGGATGGCAGGGGTTGGCTACGTCGGTCATACCGATGCGTTGCGCGATATTTTAAAAGCGGATGCCATCATGATGCTCGGATGTGACAAGCTCTACGTTGCACTCTACACCGAACATATCCCTCTTCGGGAGGTGATTGAGCATATCCGGAGTGAACCTCTCTATAATTTCATGATCCGTTTGCACCATTCGCTCAAACGTTCCCCAATAGCGGTATTAGGGATCAATCCCCATGCCGGAGATCACGGAGTTTTGGGTGATGAAGAGCGTTTTATCGAAGAAGCGATACAAAAAGCCAATGAAACGATAGGAGAGGCGGTGTTCGAGGGACCAATTGTCCCAGATGTCGCGTTTACTCCTCGGAGCCGTGAGTATTTTAAAACTGTCGTAGCAATGTATCACGATCAAGGACTCGCCCCCCTCAAAGCACTCTATTTTGACGAAGGAATTAATGTCTCATTGGGGTTGCCGATCCTCCGTACCTCCGTCGATCACGGAACGGCGTTCGATATCGCCTATCAGAAAAAAGCTTCCATATTAAGTTATATGAATGCGGTACAATTCCACAGCAGAGATGATAATACGAAGTGATCGTGTTGGTGTTGGCGAAACGGTAAAAAATTTACGATAAACGGTTTCGATAGTCCTCATATCCGAATTCATGCACCATTTTGAGTTTCCCATCTTTGGTCCAAATCGCGAGTGATGGGAGCTTAATCCCGTTGAAGGTCGTATTTTTGACAAACGTATAGTGAATCTGATCTTCGAAAATGATTTTATCCCCTACATTGAGCGGTTTGTCGAACGAATACTCCCCCATGATGTCCCCTGCCAAACACGTATTGCCGCCCAAACGGTACGTATAGGCTTTCTCCCCCGCTTCACCTGAGTTTCGAACCATAGCGCGGTATGGCATAGCGAGGGTATCAGGCATGTGCGCTTCAGCGGAGGTGTCTAGAATCGCAATATCCATTCCGTTATGGATGATGTCGAGCACTGAGGCAACTAGCGGTCCCGTCTGCCAACCAACCGCTTCACCTGGTTCAAGATAGACTGTAATGTCGTTATATCGCGCTTTGAACGCGCGTATCACATCTATCAAACGATCGACATCGTAGTCAACACGGGTGATATGGTGCCCTCCTCCGAAATTGACGTATTTCAGTCCGTCGATATAGGAGCCGAACTTTGCTTCAAACGCCTCAAGAACCCCTTCCAACGCATCGACATTTTGTTCGCAGAGGGTGTGAAAGTTAAGTCCATCGAGTTTAGAGACGATGCTTTCATCGAAATTTGCCAACGTCGTCCCCAATCGGCTATAGAGTCCACACGGGTTGTAAAGATCTACGGGGCTGGAAGAGTACTCGGGATTGACACGGAGCGATACGGAGATATTTGGATTTATAGATTTGACCCTCTCATAATAACGATGAAACTGTGTGGGAGAGTTAAATACGATATCATCGCTGATGCGGGCAATCTCGTCGATATCTTCGTCTTTGAACGCGGGCGAGTAGGTATGTACCTCTTTGTCCATTTTCTCACGGGCGAGCTTCGCCTCATGCAAACCGCTGGCGGTACAGCCGTGAAGATACTTCCCGACGAGTTCGAATGTCGACCACATCGCGAACCCTTTGAGGGCGAGGATGATTTTCGCCCCCGATTCTCTCTGTACCCTCTCCATCACGAGGAGGTTTTTTTCCAAAAGTTCCTCTTCGCAAATGTAACACGGGGTATGGGGGAGTTGAGAGAAATCGATTGCCATTGATGTATCCTTGCAAAAAGTGGCGTTATTGTAGCGAAAGTTGATTACAAAGGGCGATAGTGCTACAATGTTCTATCTTCATCAAGGGAGCATGTATGAATGGTTCCTTATATCTGATGATCGCACGTGAAGCGATTTTGTCCACATTTCAGCACACCGAGTTCGATGTGGAAAGACTCAAAAAAAATTACCCCGAACTTACTCGTTCTGGAGCCACGTTTGTCACACTCACAGAAAACAATCGACTCAGGGGGTGTATAGGTTCTCTTGTCGCCCATAGATCTTTAATCGATGATCTGATCTCCAACGCTAGATATGCCGCATTTCGAGATCCCCGTTTCAAACCATTAGCCCCTGAAGAGATAGATCAGATTCGAGTCGAAGTATCGCTCCTCACCCCACCCCAAAAAGTGGAGTATACAAGTATTGATGAACTAAGAACTCTCATCCGCCCTCAGGTTGATGGCGTTATTTTACGGCTTGGAAATCATCAAGCCACTTTTCTCCCTCAAGTATGGGAAGATTTGGATGATTTCGATGAGTTTTTTGCCCATTTGGGACACAAGGCCGGTTTGGGGAGCGATCCGCTGAGTTATGAGCCTGAAATTTATACCTATCAGGTTGAAAAATTCAAGGAGGCGTGATGGAGTATTTTCGAATCAAACATGATCGTATCGTCTGTTTGCTCTGTCGTCATTACTGCACACTCTCAAATGGTCAAATCGGTATGTGCCATGTTGAAAAAAACAGCAACGGGAAGCTCGAATGTCTTGTATATGCTCATCCAAGTGCCGTCCATATCGACCCAATAGAGAAAAAACCTCTCTACCATTTTATTCCCACCTCAACCTCTTTTTCAATCGGTACAGTAGGGTGTAACCTTCGTTGCCCGTTTTGTCAAAACTGGCTTATATCGCAAAGCGGTGAGGTGGATACCTCGATAACGCTGCTTCCCGAAGATGCTGCCCATTTTGCACAGGTACAAGGGTGCGCATCGATCAGCTATACCTACAATGAGCCGAGTGTTTGGTACCCCTATGCCAAAGATATCGGTATCGAAGCAAAAAAACGGGGGCTACGCAACGTATTCGTCTCAAGCGGGTTTGAGTCCGATGAGGTGTGTGAAGACGCTCCGACATGGATCGATGCAGCGAATATCGATTTGAAAAGTTTTAATCCGTCGTATTATAAAAAAGTGCTCAAAGCATCCCTCTTAGGGGTGCAAGAGACGCTCAAATCGATGGTGAAGCATGGCATTTGGGTCGAGGTGACCACCCTGATCGTACCAGGGGTGAACGATTCACATGAGGAGCTAAAATCGATAGCTGAGTTTATCGTTGAACATTTAGGGGAACACGTTCCGTGGCATATCAGTGCCTTTCACCCCGATTATCAAATGAAATCAACCTCGCCTACACCACTAAAGACAATAAATGACGCTTACCAAATTGGAAAAAACGCAGGACTCTATTATGTCTATATGGGCAATGTCCCCCTCCCCTCACAAACCCACTGTCCGGAATGTGGTACTCTGCTGATAGAGCGCAACGGGTTTCAAACTACCCATTTTAACTTAGAGGATGGGCATTGTCCCCAATGCCACCGCCTAATAGAAGGAGTCTGGAAATGAGCATACGTACCATGAGTGTAGCTGGGAGTTTTTATCCCTCGTCCAAAGAGGAGATAGAGCGCTATATCGATCATTTTAATACGATTTTAGAGCAACATCCGACTACACGTAAAGAGTTTGCCCATATGAGCACTCATGCAGTTGTTGTCCCCCATGCTGGGTGGGTCTATTCGGGATTTACCGCCAACATAGCTTATTGGGTTCTAACACGTACCCATCCAAAAACGGTAGTCGTCATCGGTCCTAGCCATCGGGTCGGATTTGATGGGGTAAGTATTTGTGATTATGAAAACTATCAAACCCCTTTAGGGGAGTTGAAGATCGACACCACTCTTGTGGAGAAGATCAAAAAGACATTTGGATTATATACGATCGAACAAGCCCATCACGAACACAGCACCGAAGTTCAAATGCCATTTATCAAACACTACATGAACAATGCTAAAGTGATCGAGATGGTCTATGCCTATGCCGATCCAACTCAACTCTCTCCTATCATAGACTATTTGCTAAATCTACCCGATCTAGCCGTCGTCATTAGCACCGATTTGAGCCATTATCATAGTCTAGATCAAGCAAAAAAACTGGATTCAATCTGCTTGGAAGCGATCCAACATGTGAATAGCTCAACGCTCCATAAAGGGTGTGAAGCGTGTGGAAAAATCGGAGTTGAAGCGATGTTGGATATCGCCAAAAAGAGAGATTTGAAAGCGACTTTACTCGACTACCGGACCAGTGCCGATGCGAGTGGGGATAGCGAACGCGTAGTAGGCTATGCGAGCGCATTGTTTCGATAAACGTTAAACGTCCATCTCGATGACATTCCAAGGGAGCCCTTGGGTATTCATCTCATCCATAAAAGGATCGGGATCGAGCTGTTCCATATTGAAGACACCCTGACCGCTCCATTTCCCCTCTACCATCAGTTTAGCACCGATGACAGCAGGAACACCTGTCGTATAAGAGACACCTTGGGATTTTACTTCAGCATAGCACTCTTCGTGATCTTTTACTTGGTAAATATAGATTTTGCGTTTTTTACCCTCTTTGAGCCCCTCGGCAACGATACCGATGTTGGTTTTACCTTTAGTGCGAGGACCGAGTGATGCAGGGTCAGGAAGGAGCGTTTTCAAAAACTCGATTGGAACGATTCTCATCCCTTGATGCTCTACCGGCTCAATCCCAAGCATACCGACATTTTCCAAACATTTCATGTGGGTAAGGTAGCTTTGACTAAAGGTCATGAAAAAGCGGATTCGTTTAAGCCCTTTGATGTGCTTGACAAGTGACTCCATCTCTTCATGGTACAACAGATAGCTATCCTTTGGTCCTACTTCAGGGTAATCCCACACCTGCATGATCTCCATCGGTGCGGTTTCAATCCACTCACCGTTCTCCCAGTAGCGCCCTTTGGCACTTACTTCACGGAGGTTGATTTCAGGGTTGAAGTTGGTCGCGAACGGATAACCGTGATCGCCTGCGTTACAATCGAGGATATCGATGGTGTGAATCTCATCGAAATAGTGTTTTTGGGCATAGGCACAAAATACGTTGGTCGCACCTGGATCGAATCCGCTTCCGAGCAATCCCATAATCCCCGCTTCTTTGAATTTCTCATCACGAGCCCATTGAAGTTTGTACTCAAATTTTGCTTCATCAGGGTGTTCATAGTTTGCAGTATCGAGATAAGGAGTTTTTGTTGCAATACACGCATCCATGATTGCAAGGTCTTGATACGGCAACGCAACGTTGATAAGGATCGATGGATTGTACTTTTGGATGAGCGCAACCACCTCATCAGTGTTATCTGCATCGACAGTGTCGATTTCGATCGCACCCTCTGGGAGTTCGCTTTGGATCTCGACGCAGCGCCCAATAGAGCGGCTTGCTAAAATGATACGATCAAAAATGTGGCTGTTCATAACACATTTATGCGCCACAACGCGCCCTACTCCGCCGGCGCCGATAATGAGTACAGTTGCCATAGTGTAACCCCCAAAAGAAATATTGTGTGATTATAGAGAAAAGTCTCTTACGAAAACGTTACAAATAAAATGCGCTGTAGAGTGTCAATCCCCAAATAAATGCCAACATTACCAAAGAGAGAAATACCAATGCCGACCCTGCGTCTTTTGCCCGTTTGGCAAGTTCATTGTGTTCGTAGGTTACAAGATCGACGGTTCGCTCGATAGAGCTATTGATCACTTCAGCAATTAGCGGAACAAAGAGTGATGTGGCCAAAATAGCATGGTGTAGAAAATCGATAGGGAGTGTCCATGCAATCACCATACCGACTACAAATAACAAAATTTGCAGACGAAACGATTTTTCGTTTTTCGTCACCTCTATCAATCCATTTAGAGCGTAGCGAGTATTTTTCAAAAGGGTGTGTCGAGGTTTATTGAGGGGCATTATGCATCAATCCCCAACACAGTACTCCACCCCTCATAAATTCCGTGTTCCTGGATTGCAGACTTATACAGGGATGTCGTCGTCTCTTTAATACTATTCGGAGTGATTGATTCGGTTTTCATCAAAACCACACCGTAGCCATAATCACTCTCATCATCATTGACATACTCTTTGACTTTGTAGCCGTGAGGTTTGAGCCCAGATACGGCACGCTCCATAGATGTTTTGGTTTGAAAAAAGAGATAGTGTTCTATTTCTCTTGGAATTGCAAGATCATCCCCAGCTTCGATCAGCGAAGTGATCGTGTGGCGGTTTTGGATGCTGAGTAGTCCATAGGGATCGGGATAGAGGTTATGAAGATACATCTCCCATTTGGTATCTTTGGAGGAGCCGCGCTCATAAGCAAATCCACCATGGGTCTTCATAACATCACTGCTGATATTTTCAAACCGTTTTGCACTTGGAGCATAGTAATACAACTCTGCCCATCCATCTTTGATGACTCGCCCAGCAAATTGGGCATCAAGAGATGTTTCAAGCGCACTGCTCAAATCACGAGTAAACGCTTCTAACAGCTCGCTGAATGGATCAGTTTTGACAAAGAGCCACAAAAGCCACGGTCGCTCCTCTTGGGGAGCATCATCAATAAGCTCAAGCGCTACATCGCAGCGATATGGGATATTTTCATCATCGAGAAGTTCGTAATATTCAATCATACTGACCAAGAACCTTATTTTTTATCATTATAACTTTATTCTTGGTTTTCTCCCAAATAGCTTTTTTGGAGTTTCACCTTACTCGCCAACTCTTGGACGTTTTTTGTCTCGATCAGAGGCATTTTCTCGTGTTTTTGGATATTTTGGATAAAAAGCTCCATCTGCGCTGTCGCTTGAGCCGCAACCTCTTCCAAACTTTGACGTATTGCACGATATTCTTGACGCTCATACGATTCGAGTGTCACAATCAATTCGCTCAATTTTCCGCGTGCAGCTATAAACTCATGATGGAGCGATTTGGCTGATGCGAATAGTTGTGTGAGGGGCTTGAGCGATTCGGCAAGCTCTTTGGAGTGGAGTGACATCTCTTTCATCTGTTTAGAAGAGAGGACTATCTGCCGCATAATCATTTCACTCTCTTCGCGGGAGTTTTTCAATATGGCATCATTCTCATGCAACGTCGAGAGGATGGTTTCGCTTTTAATCCCCAAAGTTTGTATATGACGATCAAAATCATGGACGATCCGATCAAACTCTTTTTGTAAAACAGAAATCGTATAATCAGGGGTTTGATGGGAGGCGATTTTTAGTACCGTTTCGCGAAGCTCTACGAGTTGCGAATGAACCTCTTTTTGCTCATCACAGGTTAAGCGAACCACATTTTTGAGTTGATTAAAATGGTCTTGTTCCGCCACACGAAGCAGATCGATATGACGGTGTATGACATTATCCAGACTCGGGAGTTCTGAGAGGGTAAAATCTTCAAATTTCTCCATCGTGCTTTGCTGCTGTGCCAAAAGCGCCTCTATTTTGGCTATAAAAAGCTTTTGATTCGATTGGATTACACCCAGCACATCGATTTCCTCTTTAAAAACAGACCGGAGTTGTTCATGGGTCGAACTCTCCATCTGCGCAACCATATCCAAATGATCTTTTAGAGCTGCGATCGATAAACCGAGTTCGGCGAGCTGATCACTGATCACTAATGAACGGAGCCGATCTTCATGGGTTTTCATCGAGGTGAGTGTTTGGGATATGAGCGACATGATCACGAACAAGACCAATCCGACACTTAGAGGCAACATCGCCTCTTTGAGAGTAACGAGATCAAACTCCTCGAATATCAGATGAAATATAGCCCCCAATATTCCGAGCACCAAAACCACGGGTGTATAGTTGATTTTATTGGGCTCTTTGTAGATTGAGAGATGGCGCAAAAACAAAAGAAATATGATACCCACAGCAATAACAATATCAATACTCAACATCCTGAGCCTTTATTCCATATAATATCGACAACATCCTCTACAGAAGAGGCAAAATAGTCCCCCTCCCCCGTAGTGCTAAATCCCCAGCCGGCAAAGATTCCGAAGATGCCAGCACGTGAAGCGGCCTCCATATCTTTGGAGTTGTCTCCAATCATCCAAGCACGATCCGTGCCTGATTGAAAATTGTGCCGATGGAGATGATGATAAAGCATGTGCGGATGAGGTTTTGGCTCTTCGACACGATCGGCTCCGACAATGGAGTCAAAAAAGCGATCCAATCCCAAATGCTCCAACATCCGATTGGCAAACAGGGTCGGAGCGTTGGTAGCAACCCCCATAACGACATCGTGCAAGGATAATTGCTCCAGCATCAACTCAATCCCATCATAAGCTCTGACGTTTTGAATACACTGATCATAATAGTGCTCTTCAAAAAGTGTTTTAGCATCGGGTTCATAAAGCTCGGTTCCGTAAAAAATAGTGGCTAAATTACATTGATGTGCGTTGATTGCATCGATGATCGTTTGGACAGCGAGAGGTTCGAGACGATAGATCGATTGGCGCACATAATTGATCGAGATGGTAATATCCAATCCCGAGTCGATCAGAGTACCGTCCATATCAAAAAGTGCAATCCGTCTCATTTACCTTATTTTCTCGTACAATTCCTTCAATGTCTGAACAAACAGCGGATGATCATTCGGACAGTGGCACACACGGTACGATTGATATCCCAGTTCGTGTGCCATTTTGGCATATTCGATCGAGAGTTCGAAATCGGTTTCGGAGTTGTCGATTGCAAAAGCGATCGGTACGATGATAATCCGCTTATTGTCAATCGTGTGCAATGTCTCCTCCAATGAGGGCTCCAACCATTTCATCGGTCCCACTTTGGATTGATACGCTACGTGAACGCGATGAAAATTCAACCCGCCCCTTCGCATAAGTTCTTCGATCAAATTGACATGAGAAATCACATGACGTCGATATGGATCCCCCTGATCGACAATTTTCTGAGGGAGACTGTGAGCTGAAAAAATAATATCAAAATTTTCTGCACTCTCCTCCCCCAAAGACTCCTTGATCCGCTCAATGAGACATCGATTATAGGTTTCATGCAAAAAAAAATGTTTGATCTCAACCGTGATCACATCCCATCCGATGGCATGGGAAACCGATTCAAAATCATCCAAAGACGATTGGGTCGTCGTTGTCGAATATTGGGGATACAGAGGGATAAGATAGACTTTTTCTACCCCTTGATTTTTTAGTTTTGTACACACTTCCAACGCCATCGGCGGAGTATAGCGCATCACAAAATCAACAACTGCCTCTTCACCAATCTCCCCTTGCAATGCTTGAACCAATCGCCGTGTATGATCTATCAAAGGAGATTTTCCACCAATTTGACGATAGATATCTTGCGATTTTTCGGTACGTATCAACGTAATCATCCCCGCGATAAAACGGCGGAGCAGATTGGATTTGGTTCGGATAATATAAGGATCATTAAACATATTATGAAGAAACATCTCCACTTCTTTGAGGTTATTGGGACCACCCATATTGAGTAGTACAATCGCTTCTTTCATATAATTTTGTTATCCATTTGTTTTTAAAGAAAGTGTACCATAACGTCCTGTTAAATTTAAAGGTTATCAAAAAAACTAAAGCTTTTTTAATCTATAATGACTCTGTGATAGAGAATGGGGGTGTGGAAAATGCCGATGAAGCGAACGGCACTATCACTGATTTTACTGATATTATCGGCTCAAGCGGAGAGCCAAAGGGGTGAGCCATCTCTCTTTTTGGAGTATGAACGCGAACTCAAAAAAACTAATGAGACGCAAAAAGTTGATGAGAACCCCTTTATCAAAACGACTCCTCCCCTTGTGAACGCCAAACCTATCCCATTATCTGAACCTATCCTAAAATCAGTGGCACACATCACTCCAGTGCTTAGAAATGACAAAGTTGAGACCGATTCAATCGGGCAGGATGCTAAACCGTTTTTGGTTATCCCAAAACCTGCCCCTATCACTTCAAAAGAGGTTTGTCAGGAAAAAACAGTTCAGGCTGAAGAACCCAAAAGCAAAACCCAAAAAATCGTTCATAATATTAGAAATATTAAAGACAAACTGTTGGCACGAGCCAAAGAGTTCCTCGGAACACCCTATGGTTTCGGTAGTCGAGACGGTGAGCGGACAGATTGTTCTGGCTTTACACAGCAGGTGTATCGCCAATTCGGTGTCTCCCTTCCACGCAGTGTTGCTGAACAGGCACAACTTGGAGAAGAGGTGAGCATGGATGATCTGCAAATTGGCGACCTACTCTTTTACCACACCTATAAATCCGATCCTTCACATGTCGCCATTTATGCTGGTGATGGACAGATTATCCATGCCTCTTATATAAATAAAAAAGTACAATTCGATTCCATTGATAAAGCCTATTACAAACAACATTTTATGTATGCGAAACGTATTGCCCTAAATGATCCTGATTATGACAAGTAAAACCGATGTCTGCACCCTATTCCACCCTTGATTCGCATTGGCTTTGGAAAGAGATTTACACCAAACTTAATCTCACTTCACCGGCATACCAGTATTGGAATACCACACGCCATCTCAAACTCAACCGCTATGTTTTCATCGAAAAAAACACCCTTCCTGATCGTTACGCCTATATCCAAGAAGATTTAACCGATCTTAGCGGATATTTACCGACCCAATACGCCGCTACACAACTAGGGATCGATAGCCATATTTTTAGCTACAAAAAAATGCGTTTGCACAATCGATTTGAGTATAAATTTGTTAATGGCATCAAATTTGTTAATCTCAAACGGTTTTTTCTTGAAAACGGAATCAAAATCGATAAAAAAAGTTATGTCCATATGGCACCCTTAGATGAACTGATTATTACAGCCGATTCACGCTTTTATCGAATCGATGATCATTACGGAGTCGTCGTTTACGATTGACGTTTCGCCCAGCGCGGAAAAAATCGTGCTGGTGATAGAGCCGGATTCAACGCCTTCCCTTCCACCAAAAAATCGCTCAAACATTTTGCCAAATAGGGAGCCAAAACAAACCCATACCCACCTGAACCGTTAATCATCGTCACATTCGGATAGTAGATATAAGTAGATGGATCGACCCGCTCACCGTGCCTAATATTGGGGCACTTGGTTAACGTCGCATCTGCATCCACCAAATTACCCAATATCGGGAGATAGTCATTTGACCCCGAACGTAATCCTATGTAGTCGTTGAGGATATTAATATTATTTAATTTTAGTGTTTTAGAGGCTTTTTCGAGGAGTTGTCCTCTCCCCTTCTCCACATCATATAGCTCACCACTAAAGGGTGAATAATGGACATCATGGGTGGCACCAATCGCAACTACCCCCCCCTTGGTTGTTGGTGAAATAGAGACATGATGGTGGAGGATACAGGGGATGTGTGTAGAGGTTTCGATATCAATCCGATGTCCCCAAATGCCGTGCAATCCGACGTAATCAATGGGAAGAAGTTTCGGATAGGCACCGATGGAGAGGATGAGGTGTTTGGTGCTCACTTCACCGATATGCCATAACCCCTCACGGTGAATTAACTCTTCAACTTTGAGAGGATAAAAATCGATCCCTTTCACCATGGCTTTACACACCCCTTGTGCATCGACGACAGCACCGATGTCAAAATAGATGGAAGCACTATGGAGCGCATCTTCACTGAGGAGCGCTTGGATGGCATGGGGAATGGTGGAGTGTTTTAAGTGAGTTTCGTATTTGAACGCATCAACTTTTTCACCCTCTTTGGGGCTGTTGGCAATATGCAGAAGTGGTTTTACAAGGGTAAATTCAGGGAAATGGGTTGTATAAAATTTGAGAGCTTCGGCATGTGCTTCACCTATGATCTCTTTTAACTCACCTGCTTTGGAGATTTTAGGGGATATAAATGCCCCAGCTGCACCACTACCGCCCGATGCAATACCGTTTTGATCGATTAGGGCGACGCTTAGACCCGCTTGCGTAAGCATATAGGCACTACAACAGCCGTTTATCCCTGCGCCGATGATAATGATATCATAAGGTAATGTTTTTGATGTCGGCAATCGAATAAATCTCGGCGTAGATCATCCCTACCAACGCTTTACGGTTGGTGCGGATGTTCAAATCTTCGGCATTAACCATAACATTGTCGAAGAAGTTGTCCAATAAAGCTTTAAGGGCGAACAGTGCATCTAGGCGCTCTTCGAGACTCTCGTAATCCGTGTTGATTACCGCTTTTGCCGATGCGTAGAGATTACGTTCCGCATCATTTTCAAAGAGGGCTTCATTGACGTTGAACCCTTTATCCATCGCTTCGTCTTTGAGAATATTGCTGACCCGTTTAAAGGTAGAGAATGCTTCAACAAACGAATCCGATGCAGCGATTGTGGCAACTGCGCGGATTTTACGATCGATCTCGAGAACATCGAGTTCAACGTTGGCATCTTTGGCAACAACCGACTGGATGATCGATGGGTTCACACCGACATAGGCTCCAGCAAGACGTTCGATAACAAACGTTTCAATACTCTTTTTATACTCTTTATTCTGAGGATAGAGGCTTGCGAGCTGATCGATTAATGCAGAAAAATTGAGTGGGATTTGGTGCGCTACGGCGATTTTAATAATCCCGTTAACGGCGCGGCGAAGGGCGAATGGATCGCGTGATCCTGTCGGGATCTCACCAATACTAAACATACCAATGAGAGTATCGAGTTTTATCGACAAGGCAACAATGGCGCTGAGCATCGTCGATGGGAGTGCGCTCTCCTCACCCGTAGGGAGATACTGCTCTTTGATGGCGATAGCGACGTCGGCAGACTCACCAAGTGCTAATGCGTAGTAGTACCCCATAAGCCCCTGAAGCTCAGTAAACTCATAAACCATCTCGGACATGAGATCGGCTTTTGCCAAACTCATAGCACGATTCAATGCGTTCAGATCGATATTATCATGGGTTAGGTTTGCAATAGTCGTTGCAACCACTTTTTCCCGCTCGATTTTCTCTGCCAATGTCCCCAAACCGTTCATAAAAACCACTTTCTCAAGACCTTCAGTGCTGAGTCCCTTTTTGAGGTCATTGCGGTAGAAAAAGAGTGCATCTGAGAGACGCGGACGTAGTACACGCTCATTCCCCTCGATCACTTTGCTAAAATCCTCGCATAAAGCGTTAGAGACCACAACGAACGCATTGATAAGTTTCCCATCTTTGAAAACCGGAAAATAGCGTTGGTGCTCTTTCATCGAGGTGATAATAACCTCAGGGGGAAGTTCGAGGAAATTTTCATCAAACTTTCCGAGTAACGGTGTGGGATGCTCGGTGATGGCAACGACTTCATCGAGCAAGTCTTCGTCAATTTCGATGGTTATGCCATGCTCTTTTTCCAAAGAGGCAAAAGCGTTTAAAATCGATTCACGGCGGCTATCAGGATAAAGATTCACCGATCCCTCTTTGAGAAGCTCAAAATAGTGACGAATAGAGTTGACTTTTTTCGCTCCAAAATGGCTGATACGGTGAATATAGGTTTCACAAGAAGAACGGACACCGAAAAGTTCCATATCAACCAAATCGTCTCCAAGAATTACGTTGAGCCAGCGGATTGGACGGATAAAGCTCTCTTGATTGGAACCCCAACGCATCGATTTGCCAAAATTAAGGCTTTTGATCCACGTTTCGATCATCTCCCCTAAAATCTCTGAACTGTTCCGTCCGGGGATATTTTGGCTGAAGTAAAGAACCTCTTTCCCCCCTTTTTCGGCACGGGAGATTTGATCAAACTCAACGCCACATTTTTTAGCGAAACCAAAAGCAGCAGGTGTCGGGACCCCCTCTTTGATCGCGATCTCTACGGGTGCGCCGTAAAACTCTTCGACACGGTCATCTTGACGTGTTTTGAATTCACGGTGCCACAATACCAAACGGCGCGGCGTATAGTAAAATTCGAACTCCCCCAAAAGGGCATTTTTTTCAAGAACTGCTACCCATTTTTTCTCGATTTCACTCAATTCTTTAAGCAATGGAACCGCTGGAAGCTCTTCAACACCGATTTCAATCAAAAGAGGTTTTAGCATTTATTTATCCATACAATCATTTTAAAGTCCCGATTCTACCGTTTTGATGGTTAAAAATCGCTGTTGCTTTGGAAAAAATTAATTCAGAGATAAAATATCTGATTTAGGGAGGATTAAAAGTTTAGCGTTGTACAATGTCTCATTCAACAACACCAAGAAAGGACACAAAAACATGCCAACTATCAATCGTTATGTCGATATCGACACCATAGAGCGTGAATCACGCAAAGATTACATCGATCGCCACTCTCCGTTTATTCACTGTGAGAATACCGCTAAAGCGGGGGAGCCTTTTGCCGTAACGGTTAAAATTGGGAATGAATACACTCATCCAGACGATTTTGATCACTACATTGAGGGAGTTCAACTCTACAACGGCGAAACATTGCTCGCAAAAGCCGATTTCGTAGCGGGTATGCTCGGTGGACAAGGGTGCAAAGGTCACGCAACTGTAACGTTCAATATCGTTGCAAGCGGTAAAAAAATGAAATTGGTAGCACAAAGCTACTGTACCAAACACGGTATTTGGGAATCAACACCTGTGGAAGTTGAAGTGATTGAAGCTTCTTCTTGCTGTGGTGGCGGACACTGCTCATAACCTATTTTAGGTACTTTCCAGCCTTTTTTAGGTTGGAAATTCTCTCTTTAAGCTTTATAGAATTTCAAAAGTCTTACCTGTATGTCACATACGTGTTTAATCCACTCATTGTGTAGCCTCATCAAATCAAAAAACTCTCTGTAGTTCA
>JACXUF010000187.1 GCA_014764105.1 Sulfuricurvum sp.
GCGAAAATCTTTGCCCTATTTATGAAGGACAGCAATGCAAAAAATTCGTAATATCGCCGTAATTGCGCACGTTGACCACGGTAAAACGACCCTAGTTGACGGATTGCTCAAGCAATCTGGAACGTTTGGTGCCCACGAACAAGTAAACGAAAGAGCGATGGACTCTAATGCCCTTGAAAAAGAGCGCGGGATCACGATTCTCTCCAAAAACACCGCTATTCGCTATGGTGATTACAAAATCAACATTATCGATACTCCAGGTCACGCCGACTTCGGTGGTGAGGTTGAGCGTGTTTTGAAAATGGTTGATGGTGCGTTATTGCTCGTTGATGCGTATGAGGGGGTTATGCCTCAAACGAAATTTGTTGTTAAAAAAATGCTCGGACTTGGGATCAAGCCGATCGTTGTCATCAACAAAATCGATAAACCATCTGCTGACCCAGAGCGTGTCGTAAACGAAGTATTCGACCTTTTCGTTGCGATGGATGCGACCGAAGATCAGCTCGATTTTCCGATCGTTTACGCTGCAGCGCGTGATGGAATTGCGAAAATGGATATGTCTGAACCAGATGGTGACTTCACGTGTATGTTCAATACCATTTTGGAAAAAGTACCTGAACCTACCGGCGACGCTGAAAACCCGACGCAATTGCAAGTTTTCACTCTCGACTACGATAACTATGTTGGTAAAATCGGTATTGCCCGTATCTTCAACGGTAAAATCGCAAAAGGGGATAACATCCTCCTTGCAAAAGCGGATGGAGAGATGGTCAAAGGGCGTATCTCTAAATTGATTGGCTTCCTCGGATTGAACCGTATGGAGATTCAAGAAGCCGAAGCGGGTGATATCGTTGCAGTAGCGGGTATCGAAACAGTAGAAGTAGGTGATACCATTTGTGATCCTAATAACCCGATTCCGCTTGATCCGATGCACATTGAGGAGCCGACATTGACCGTTGTTTTCTCGGTGAATGACTCCCCGCTTGCAGGTCAAGAGGGTAAACACGTTACG
This sequence comes from Sulfuricurvum sp., assembly GCA_014764105.1. Taxonomy (GTDB): domain Bacteria; phylum Campylobacterota; class Campylobacteria; order Campylobacterales; family Sulfurimonadaceae; genus Sulfuricurvum. The sequence goes on from JACXUF010000187.1 coordinate 1,013, forward strand.
GCAAACAAAATCCGTGAGCGTTTGGATGCTGAGATGAACACCAACGTAGCAATGCGCTATGAGACGGTCGGAGAGGGTAAATTTATCGTATCTGGTCGTGGTGAGCTTCAAATCACTATCCTTGCTGAAAATATGCGCCGCGAGGGGTATGAGTTTAGTATCGGACGTCCTGAAGTTATCGTCAAAGAGATCGAAGGGGTCAAATGTGAACCGTTCGAACACCTCGTTGTTGACCTCCCAGCAGATTTCGCAGGAACCATCATCGAGCGTCTCGGTCGCCGTAAAGCAGAGATGAAAGCGATGATTCCGATGGGTGAGGGCTTTACCCGTGTTGAGTTCGAAATTCCTGCGCGCGGTTTGATCGGTTTTCGTGGACAATTTTTGACCGACACCAAAGGTGAGGGGGTAATGAATCACTCATTTTTGGAATTTCGTCCATACACCGGTAACGTAGAGAGCCGTCAATACGGAGCGTTGATCTCTATGGAAGATGGTGTAGCCTTGGCGTATTCGCTGTTTAACCTTCAAGATCGCGGTGTCCTTTTTGTAGCGCCACAAACGAAAGTATACAAAGGGATGATTATCGGTGAACACAGCCGTTCAAACGACCTTGACGTTAACCCAATCAAAGGGAAAGCGCAATCAAACGTCCGTTCATCAGGAGCAGACGAGGCG
>JACXUF010000188.1 GCA_014764105.1 Sulfuricurvum sp.
GACTTCGCTCACGGTCATGCCGGTAATCCCGATCTCGGCAAGAGCATCTTTGACATCTTCGAGTTTAAATGGTTTGATTACTGCTTCGATTTTTTTCATTGTTTACTCCTTATAGGTTAAAGCCACGTTCACCGTGTACCGACTCATCAAGCCCTTGGCTCTCTTGCTCTTCGTGGACACGCGAACCGCCAGTCAATGCCATTGCGATGTAGTATACCACGATTGTACCGACCAATGTGAACAATCCAACGACAAGAACCGATTCAGTTTGTACCATGATTTGTCCCATACGATCTCCAGCATCTTTCAACGGTCCAGCCCAAAGAAGTGCATTATCAGTGTTTGGCATGTAGACTGCGAAGATACCTGTCGCAATCGCACCCCAAAGACCCGCTAAAAAGTGAACCCCAAACGCATCCAATGAATCATCATAACCCAGTTTTTTCTTGAGTACCGTTACACCAAAGAATGCGATCAATGCACCCATGATACCGATGATGAATGCACCATTGACCCCTACGAATCCTGCTGCTGGAGTAATCGCCACAAGTCCTGCGATCGCACCTGTTGCCCCACCGAGTAACGTCGGTTTTTTGAATACCGCATATTCAATCACGATCCATGTGACCGTCGCAACCGCAGCTGCAATTGTTGTTGTCAAATACGCAAGCCCTGCGATAGCATTCGCACCGAAAGCCGATCCGCCGTTAAACCCATACCAACCGAACCATAGAAGACCCGCACCAATAGCAGTTAAAATAACACTTGCTGGTTTCATCGCTGCTTTGGGATAACCCTCACGTTTACCGATCAACAAAGCCAATACAAGACCAGCCAATCCACCGTTCATATGAACAACCGTACCACCAGCAAAGTCAAGAGCACCTTCATTAAAAAGGTAACCGCCGCCCCATACCATGTGAGTAATTGGGGCATAAACTACAATTGTCCAAATGAATGCGAACACCATCCATGTCGAGAATTTCATACGTTCAATTACCGAACCTGCAACGATCGCCACAGTAATCGCTGCAAACGTCCCTTGGAATACTACGAAAACCAATTTCGGATAGAGTTGTCCCAAATCAACATTGGTGAATTCCATCCAGCTGATGCCGCCAAGCATAATATGATTAAAACCACCGATCACTTGGTTTATTGAACCCTCATCCGTACCAAATGCGATTGAGAACCCTGCAACAACCCATGCGATAAATGATACTGCAAATGCTCCAAATACCATTGCAAATGTATTAAGCATATTTTTAAAGCGGGTCATACCGCTATAAAACAATGCTAGACCGATCGGTGTCATTAACATTACGAGTGCCGTTGACATCATCATCCATGCAGTATCACCTGAATTGAGAACAGGCGCCGCTACCTCTTCAGCAAAAGCCGAAACGCCCAATAGCGAAAGAGCTAAAAGCCATTTTTTCATTTTATCTCCTTAACAACTTGAATATCGAATACCATTGTACAAATTAATCGAATCACCAGAGTGCAATTGCATGATTAAATTTTAATCAATATTGAATATTAAATTGAAAGCAGTTTATTTTTGTATTACAAGGTAAAGAAACACAGAGGAGCTTACACAGCTTGATTTTTCAAACAAATTATGAACAGTTCAGCTTCTTTTAACTTTAAAACTGAGCCTATATGCGTTAGCATCAGCAAGGTT
>JACXUF010000041.1 GCA_014764105.1 Sulfuricurvum sp.
GAGAAATTATATCTCAAATGGGAAAAATCACTCCTTTGTAAAGGGGTTTGAACCGATTCATTCCCTCAAATAAAATCAAACCCCTCTGAACTCAAAAATGTAGTCTCATTGGAAAAACTTCAACAATGAAAATACAAACTAAAATGAAAAAAGTTTTTTTTAGATACCAATATCGTAGCTGATATATTAGATAATAAAAGAGCTAGACATCAAGAATCGTTTGAGCTTATCGAAAAACTTATCAAGGAAGATTGGGGGATTTGCATCAGTGAAGATATGATAAGTACACTGTTTTATATCTCAAAAGAGAAAAAGCAAACTTTGGAGTTTTTCCAAAATGTAATTTTTGTTGATTGGGAAGTGGTTTGTTTTGGAAAAAATCTCCTTAGTGAAGCGGTTGCTTTTGCTTTACTACATAATGCAGATTTGGAAGATGCGATGCAGTGTTTATGTGCAAAACAAAATGATTGTACCTATGTTATCACAAATGATGCAAAGTTTTGTGAATGTGGGATAGAGGTTTTTGATGTTGAGCGATTTTTACTATTAGAAACTGATGTTACGCACTTTACGTTCATAGCCCGTAAAGTTGCAGGGACAAATGTCCCTACAACCCCCTAAAGCTTGCCATATCTTTTTGATATGGCAGAAAACTCCCCCTTTTGCCATTGATTTCATCAAGTGCGTAAGGTCAGTTAGAAAGTGCTAAATAGCACCAAATTTTTTAACACATCCTCCAAAAACTTTGATAAGGTGGCAACTGTCCCCTTTAGCTCCAATGTGATACGCCCTATCTGTTACCTGTTTTTCTACCGCATGGTTCCACTAAAGTTCCCCTCCACATCGGACAATATCTATCCCATATTTATCTCGTATACGAGTTAGTGCATCGGTGAGACGGCGCATCTTACAATCGTTTTCATATTCGAAAATATCAACCGATTTCGGATCGTGATGGATAAATTTGGTAGCGCTCATCCCGATGTATTTTACTTTTAACATCGGATAGAGATCAAGTTCTCTAAATTTTTCGAGAGCAAAATGGTGAAGAAACCGTTCATTAAAAAGGCGGTAGACCGTGTATTGTTTTTTTGAACTTTCCCAATTTTCATATCCGAGTTTGAAATAATAGGTAGTAGGATTCACCTCAAGTCTCATAATTGTATGGCTCCAATGGCGCACCATGACTTGTATACGGCGGAACAGCTCCTCACGACACTTTACTGGATGGTCCATGCTCCGAGACATTCCGATCACTTTACGGCTCCGCGATGGATGTACACCATCACGGTCTTCGCCTCTCAACCGTCGATAAAGATCCTCTCCCGATCGTCCCCACGAAGCAAATAAATGAGGAGATTCCCACCCCTGAGCAACCGTTTTTATCCCATATCGTTCCATCTTTTTGGAAAAGGCTCTCCCTACCCCTGGAAACTCCACAATCGGAATATCATGGACAAACGATTGAATGTGATCTTTGTAAACAACCAGTGTCCCGTAGGGTTTAGCCCTCCCTGTTGCCAATTTAGCTATCCATTTCGTCTCACTTGCCCCGATCGATACTGGAAGTTTAAATCGTTGCATCACATCCTCTTGGAGCCACCGTATAAAATTTTCGGTCTCATCTTCGTCGATCCATCCGCCCAAATCGCCGAAAATCTCATCGATACTGTATTGTTCGACCACAGGGATCACACGCGATAGATACTCCATCAATTCATGACTCATCGTATGATAGAGAAGATGGTTAGGCGGCAACACAATCAAATGGGGACAAAGACGCAATGCCTCATGAACACTCATCGCCGTTTTGACCCCATACGCACGCGCCTCATAACTGGCCGTAGTAATGATGCCACGTATACTTTCCCCGTCTTTAAAATAGCTACTAGTATCATTATTCGAATGAAATAGCGATGGGACGAACGCCCCAGTGTTTAACGTCATAAGCTTTTTAGCCTTTTGTGGGTTGCGATCAAAGATAAAAGGATCCCCTCGCCCCCCCACTGCAATCGCTTTTCCTTCCAAATAAGGATTTACAACCCTCTCGCACGAACAGAAAAATGCATCTAAATCTAAATGGATAATCATAAATAGGATATTAAATAAATTTCTCTACAACACCTCACTTTATGTCAAAATGACATAAAATCACTTTTCTTTGTGCATAATATTTATACAGTATGATGTAAAAATAAAACTCATTTAACTATATAATTTTTCATATAAAAAAAACACAAAAAGGAGTCACATTGAAATTGGGAGATTTAAAAAAAGAGGGGCACTGGCAGACACTGCTCGCCTCCTTTCTCTATTTTGACTTTAGTTTTATGATGTGGACGATGCTGGGACCTTTGGCTACTGAGATTAATGAATCTCTAGCCTCTCGCGGTTTTGCAATGAACGACGATCAGACGGCAACACTCCTCGCAGTTCCGGTTCTAGCAGGGGCAATTTTACGTTTGGTGTTAGGGGTTTTTGTCGATAAATTCGGACCAAAAAAGACAGCTTTGGTATCACAAATGATTGTTGTAGCGACACTGTTTTACGGATACCTAACAGCTGAAACGATCACGTACGACCAACTCTTGCTTATTGCTCTTGGTCTAGGATTTGCGGGGGCTTCATTTGCCGTTGCCCTTCCTCAAGCGGGTCAATGGTACCCTCCGCGCCTACAAGGGGCAGTTTTAGGAATTGCTGGTGCGGGCAATATCGGCGTCGTCATCGACTTTTTGTTCGCTCCAAAAATTGCCGAAGTTTGGGGATGGCCCTCAGTCTTTCTCATCGGTGGAGCATTATCGTTTATCATCCTCATTGTCTATATGTTCTTGGCCAAAGATGCCCCCGCATCGGTGTACAAACCGAATCCGAAAAAATTGGGTGACTACCTAAAACTGATGCGTGATCGTGATACGTGGTGGTTCAACCTCTTTTATGCCGTCAGTTTTGGAGGATTTATCGGGTTTGCCAACTATATGAAAGTCTATCTAATGAATACCTATGAACCGGAGATGAGTGTATTTGGTATGGATGTTATGAATGAGGGGAATGTCAAAGTTATCGCCGGCTATTTCGGAGCACTCTGTATCTTTGCCGGAGCACTCCTCCGTCCTGTCGGCGGAGCTATCGCCGATAAAATGGGGGGGATTAAATCGCTTTATGTTTTTTACGGTAGTATCATCGTATTAACGTTCATCAGTGCTTTTGTCAGCCTACCGTTTTGGGCGGCGATTGTGGTGATGTTTTTGATCATGGCAAATTTAGGGATGGCAAACGGTTCGGTGTTTCAGCTTGTCCCTCAACGTTTTGGCAAAGACATCGGGGTGATGACAGGTCTGATTGGTATGGCAGGGGGCTTGGGTGGAACGGCGTTCATCAAAACGTTCGGTTGGTCACAAGGTGCCTTTGATGGCTATGCCGCTGGATTTATCATCTTTGCAGTGATAACTATGGTCGCTATTAGTGGAATCAGTCTCGTAAAAACCAGATGGCGCACCACATGGGGCGCTGTATCAGGAGCAAAAATCTAACCATGTTAAAACTTCACCCTTCCGAATTCATCCTCCCCAAAGACACAACCATTGGAGACGATGCGTGCGGGTACAGTATCATCGATAATACGCTGCTTGTGAGCGTATTGTGCGATGGGGTCGGAAGTGCCGCACACGGAGGAACTGCTGCACGTCAATGTGTCAAATTTTTCCTTGATCAGTTTAAAAACCGCCCTCGTGCATGGGATATCCCCAGAACAATGAAGACTTTCACACGTCACATCAACAGCCTCCTTTTTAAGGAATCAATGACCCAATATGGAAAAATAGAGCTTCTCACGACACTCTGCCTCGCCATTATCGAGGGTGAAAATCTCTATACTCTCAATCTGGGTGATTCACGTATCTATCTCCTCAAAAAGAATGGTGAGTTTATCCAGCTAAGCGATGATCACACCATGGATGATGAATGCCTCTCTCATGTCCTCACGTCTGCCTGCGGTCTTAGCGAAAACATCGATCCGATCATTTATACTACTCCGATAGCAATCGGTGATACATTAGTGCTGTGTAGTGACGGTGTCTACACTCTACTCAAAGAATCTGCTTTTATGGATCTGATCCAAAAAGGGTTGGGAGCTAGCACCATCATCCATAGCACCGTTCAAACATGCAAACCGAAAAATCGGGACGATATGTCGTTGCAAATTTTTCGCATCGAGAGCCTAGATCCGCTCCATTCAATCAAAAACATAGCCCTTCCGATACCCGATAGGCTCGATGAAGGGCAAATCATCGACGACTATATCCTCATCTCGCCAATGATGGAACATCGCCGTATATGGAAAGTTCTCAAAGATACCAAATATTGCGTAATGAAATTCCCACTTAGTGACGATGAAGATTCCATCAATCCATTTGTCCATGAAGCGTGGCATGCCAAACAAATCAGCCACAAAGCGTTTCCTTATGCATGGGTACCTGAAAGTCGGAGTATGCGTTATTATTTGATGGAACTGGTAGAGGGAATAAATCTCAAAGAGTATCTCAAAAATCGTACCCTTTCGATCGATAACGTCATCGAACTGGGGAAATTTCTCTACCACGCCGAAGCCCACCTCCTCCATTTGGGTCTCGTACACGGTGATATCAAGCCCGAAAACATCCTCGTCTACCAACGTGATGGAGAAGCGGGGGTTGATTTCAAAATGGTCGATTTTGGCTCAATCGTCCAGATTTTCTCATCCAATTCCCGCGCTGGAACCCCCACTTATATCGCACCAGAGCGTTTCGGTGGCAGTGTTATCAATGAATCAACCGAAATTTTCTCGATCGGAGTCACCCTTTATTGGGCACTTACGGCACATTTTCCCTACGGAGAGATCGAACCGTTTCAAACTCCCATATTTAAAGCTCCTAAACGACCATCTAAACTCAACAGCAATATCCCCCCGTGGCTTGATTCGGTCATTATGCGTTCCATCGCCATCTCGATTGATCAACGATATCGGCATTACTCCGAATTTTTCTACGATCTCAAAAATCCCGAAAAAGTAAAACCCTATTTTTGTGCTTCAACACCGTTGATCGAGCGTTCTCCAGTAACTTTTTATAAAATCGGCTTTATAATTCTGTTAGTGTTGGAGATTATCACGTTTTATCTCTATGTCACCAAATAAAGGTTTTTAACACTCCCTTTCGCTTGCCAAGATGCCATTCGTGCCACCATATAGCTCTCCACAAAACCCATCGGAGAGCTTCATCCAATCCAAGATATTAGTGAGGTATTAGAATCCCTTTTCACTTAATGGTGAAATCGTTCAAAAACTAGTGTATGTAGGGATACTCATCTAAAATCACCCTGATTTCAATCGCGCTACTGTCCCTTTAGGATGTTTATACCATCCTGGATCAGAATAGTCACCTATTTTTTGATCCTTACGTACTTTTACCACTGTAAACATCCCCCCCATCTCAATAGGACCAAACGGCCCTCGACCCGTCATCATCGGCAATGTATTTTCGGGGAGTTTCATCCCCATCTCTGCCATATCCTGCATCTCCGCCATCCCATTTTTCCCCATCGGCATATACATATATTCAGGCATCAAATCGCTGATCTTTTCGGTGAGATCCTCTTGTTTTACACCAATCATGTTGGGAATGTTATGCCCCATTGCTCCCATCGTGTGGTGGGATTTGTGGCAGTGAAACGACCAATCCCCCTCCTCGGTGGCGATAAATTCGATAGCACGCATCTGTCCCACCCCGATATCGATCGTTACTTCAGGCCAACGGGCGCTTTTGGGTACCCAGCCTCCATCAGTGCATGTCACTTCGAACGGATGACCGTGCATATGAATTGGATGATTAGTCATCGTAAGATTCCCCACCCGAATACGGACACGATCACCAACACGGACATTCATCGAATCAATCCCTGGAAACACACGGCTGTTAAAACTCCAAATATTAAACTCACTCATCGTAGCTGGGTTCGGGGTATAGGTTCCTGGTGCAACGTCGTAACTGGCAAGTAGAAAGCAAAAATCGCGATCCACTTTATGCAGTTTTGGATTTTTCGGATGGACGATAAACATCCCCATACACCCCATCGCCATTTGTACCATCTCATCGGCGTGGGGATGATACATAAACGTCCCACTTTGTCGGAGGGTAAATTCATAGATATAGGTATCACCAGGAGCAATTTGGGGTTGAGTGAGTCCCCCCACTCCGTCCATCCCGCACGGTAAAATCAAACCGTGCCAATGGATCGTCGTATGCTCGGGGAGTCTATTGGTCACGATCAGCCGTATCCTATCCCCTTCCACTGCTTCGATGGTGGGTCCTGGAGAGGTGCCATTGTACCCCCAGCAGTTCACCACCATCCCAGGTGCAAATTCCCGTACGACCGGTTCGGCGATGAGATGAAACTCTTTAACCCCCTCTTTCATCTCATAAGGTAGTGTCCAGCCGTTGAGGGTCACGACGGGATTATAGCTTTTCCCCTCTTTTGGGGTAATTACCGTTGCGGGAGAGAGAACCCGCTTTGGATCTTTGACGAGTTCAAGCTGACGCTTTATCCCATCGTGAGAACTATGATTATGCTCAGCCGCCTCGGCTTTAGAACCTAGTGCCGCAGATGCGATCAGTGCCGCACCCAAACCTAAAAAATCGCGTCTATTATTTTTCACTAGAGTTTCCCCCCTATCGTGTATTCCAAATCAGCGTGTGCTTTTTGGTAATCTCCAAACGCCTCGATCGCTTCCATGCGTGCTTCGCTGAACCGGCGCTGATCTTCAAGGAGTTCATAAATCCCGTCCAACATTCCGTTATACATCCGTTGCGTCTCTTCGAGTATCTGCTGATTTGTTGTGACAATCACTCCGCCAGATTCTTTGGCGATATCATAGCTGTATCGATAGTTGGCGTATCTTTCGCGAACTTCAGAACGGATAGCAACGGCTCTCTCATAGAGTCGGTGGACACTTTGGTTGTAGATCGCTTCAGATTTACTCACCCTTCCCTGCCCAAAATCAAACAGAGGGATCGGAAGTTTTATCCCAAAGGTGTTCAGTCGCTTTTCCTCTGTCGTTTTTTCACTCTCTGTAGAGAGCTCTACCTCATCCAAAAGACGGGTGCTTTGGCTATATCCCGCCTGAGCTGCCGCATAATCGACCGCTTTAATCGCACTTCGCATATCGAGACGGTTAGCAATGGAGCGTTTTTCCAACCCAACTTCGGCGATCACACTATCGGGAAGCTTTAGCGGTTCGGTACTCAACGTATAATGGGTCTGTTTGCCGTACAATCCCAAAATGGTATTTAACGCTTCTCGTGCTGAAGCGTTTTCCCTCTCCAGCTTCATCGATTCGATCCGAGTGTGTTGATAGCTATCTTGGATTTTGAGCATATCCCGTTTGGAGAGATTCCCAGCTGTGTATTGTCTAATCGCCAATTTAAACGAAGCTTCATGCGATTTTAGGATCGACCGCCCAAGACGCACTTTCTCTTCAGCTACACGGGCATCCACATAGAGTTTTTTAGCATCTCTCGCACTGCGCAGCACATTATCCCCAACCCGAAGCGTTGTCTCTTCGAGTGCCAATCCGCTCAACTCTTTGCGCAAAGGGATCCACAAAAGGTCTAAAAAGGCGACTTCAACACTCAGGGTCGACGTAGTGATACCACTGGAGCGTCCGATACTGTATCCCAGCAGAGGATTGCGCATCAAACCCGCTTCGACCAATTCGCTTTGGGCAATGCCAATCTCTTCGTACATTTGCTGTAGTACACGGTTATTGATCAACATAATACGAACCGCGTTTTCCTGCGTCAACGGCTCAGATAACAGCTTTTGGACACTTTGTTCTACACTTGCCGACTCTTGAGCCGTTTTAATCCATTGGAGATTCTTGACCCCATGGTCAGCAGTGAAAGTATTAAGAGAGTTAAACGCCTCTTGTTGAGTTAGGGTAGAACATCCGCTAAAAAGTACAAGTGTTGCAATCGATGCAACGGCAGTTTTGGCTACCATTGTTTGGCCCCTCCATGCCCCGTGACGTTTTGATCCCCTTTTTGAATATATCTCTCATCGGCAACATCGATCGATACTAAAGGAGGCACATAAACGCTTCTACCCTCCATCGCGTCACTTGATATAGGTGTCGATATATTTTTATCCCACGCATATACCATAATTCCGATCAAAGTGAGCAAGAAGAATCGAATCATTGTTTTTTAATCCTAACTATGATACGTTTACCCTCTTTTTGGATAAATTCAAAATTGACTTTGTCCCCTACTTCTAGCGGATGGGTCAACTCATGGTCAATCACCTCAAAAGGCATATTCATAGCAGGCCATTTGAGTTCGGGAATTGGATCATGAAAAATGTGGAGTGACTCGTGATTGGGGGCTAACGATTTCACCGTCCCGCTCGCATGGATCGTTTGTTCACTCGCCATCGAGTATTGCCGATGATCACGATGTTCATCTCCCATGGCAAATGCTGCACTTGCACCTCCCATTACCAGACACACCAAAGCCCCTAAAAATTTTGTTTGCATAGCATACCTCCTAATCTGATTTTTGACTAGAAAAGTGTATCGTACCTTCTAAAAAAATAATTTAATCCAATAATAACAGTATTAATGGATAGGAGAGAAAGATATCACCAAACAATACAAACGTAAAATTTTAAAGCTTGAAAAAATCACGACATATTTGAACAATCTTTTCTTGTCGAGGTTTCCCCATCGGTTCGCTCTGTCGGATACAATGTACTCGGTCGATCAAATCATGAATCCCAGCCGGAATCTTCGATGTTAAAAATTTCCGCAACGCTGAACTCACCGCCGGAGCTTTGCCCGCCGTATTAATCCCAACACACAAATCCCCCTCAACGATCAACGCTGGAAAGATAAAGCTGCACTTTCTATGGGTAGCCTGCACAAATCCCCTCCTTACCCTCCCTGATGGTTTAAAAACTCGCTCTGCACTTGAGCATAGCGATCTTTTTTTAGTTGTTCAAGACTGCGTATTCAGCGAAACAGCCGCTTTGGCCAACCTCGTTCTCCCCAGTGCCGCATGGGGTGAAAAAGAGGGCAGCATGACAAACTCTGAACGCTTTATCAAACGTGTCAGAGCCTTTAAACCTGCCCCGAACGGCACCAAAAGCGATTCAGATATCGTCTGTTCTGTAGGTAAAGCATTAGGTTTTTCAGGATTTGATTTTACCGATATGTCAGCAATTTATGACGAATATAAGAAACTAACCAAGAAGCGGTTATGTGATCAAAGTACACAAGAATATGAGACTCTCTCATACCAATGGGGAGGAGAACGCCTCTATGCAGACGAAGTGTTTGCAACCGCTTCACATAAAGCACTGTTTCACCCTATTCTATCTTCTGCTCCTGAGATAAACGAAGGGGAATTTGTCCTCCTCACTGGACGAACAAAGAAACAATGGCACACGATGACCCGCACAGGCGAAGTCGCCGAACTGCTCAAAGACGAAGAGGAGGCTTACCTACTAATCAACGCATCCGAAGCGCAAGAGAGAGGGTTAAAAGAGGGAGATTATGTTGTCATTTCTAACGAACTGGGAAATTTAGAGCTACCTATCCGCTTCGGAACGCTAGCACCCGTTCATCTCTTCACACCGTTTGGATATCCAAAAACACCGATCAATATTTTAGTCCCTACAGTGAATGATCCCTTTTCATTTCAAAGTGCACTCAAATCGGCACACGTAAAACTAACACTATCTCCT
>JACXUF010000189.1 GCA_014764105.1 Sulfuricurvum sp.
AGCGGGGGCAAACAGTATCGTAATTGGAAACTATCTCACCACTACTGGGCGCGATGCACATGCCGATCTGATGATGCTTCAAGAACTCGGATTTGAAATTGCCACCTCACCTGAGGATAAGTAACTGCCCTTGCGCACTTGATGAAATCAAGGGCAAAAGGGGAGTTTTCTGCCATATCAAAAAGATATGGCAAGCTTTATGGGGTTGTAGGGAGATTTGTCCCTGATGCTTTCTGGCTATGAGCGTAAAGTGGGCAACATCAGTAAGTAAGTTATAATACCACCATCAACCAAGGCAAAAAGGGGAGGCAAACAAATGTCGCAATCGGTCTTATTAACCATCGCTAGAGCCTCTATCGAAGAGGTACTCCAAGGGCAAAATTCGATTGATCGTCGCAGCTTACTCGAAAACTATCCTATCCTCTCTCAGCCTATGGCAACCCAAATTACCCTTTATTTGGATAATAAAGTACGCGGTAATGCACAAAGCAACACCCCCCAACGTTCACTGCTCGAAGATATCATCCATAACGCTAAAATAGCAGCATTTCAAGATGAAAATTTTGATCCCCTCGTTACGTCTGAATATCTACATACCACTATAAAACTCACCCTTTTTACTGCCGATGGAGAGTTAAGCCATCAAAGCGAACCGATACTGTCTAACTGACCTTACGCACTTGATGAAATCAAAGGTAAAAAGGGCAGTTGTGTTTTTATAGCGATTGGATGTAATTGGCAATCGCAAAACCGTGATTGAGCCCCAATGCGATTGACCCACCCGATTCTTGGGTGATATCTCCCGCCACAAAAAGCCCCGCGATATTGGTTTGATAATTCTCATCATAAACCGGTTTACCGTTCTCTTCGCGTATACCACTGTTTTGTAAAAATCCGCTCGGCGTTGTTCCGCCGATCGCGTAAACCAAACGATCATACAGTTCTGATTCTCCATCACTGTAGATCACTTTCACTTTTCCTGCTTCACTCCCCAATTCGACAATCTCGGTATTGAGCAACGCGCGTAGTGTATTGTCGCTTATCGCTTTATCAATATCAGCTTGATTCGTCGGATTGGCACGCTGAAACGTTCCACGTCGATAACAGATGGTGACATTATTACGACCACTTAGTTCTATCGCATATTCGATCGCCGAGTCACCTCCGCCGACCACCATCACCTTCTCCCCTTGAGAACATCCATCCAGCGTATAATGGATCTGATTTTTGATCGAAAGGGGGATTTTATAATCGGGTTTATTCGGTTTACCCATCCGACCGATGGTTACCACAACGTATTTGGCTACGATACTTCCGCCGGCAATAAAAACTTCAAATCCGTCTTCTCGTTTCACAATTTTTTGAACTTCGGTATGGGTGCGAAGTTCTAGAGACTCATGATCTAGAAGCTGATCGAAAAAGTCCAAGGTCGACTCTTTGGTACCATCCATAAAATAAATCGTACCGTTAAGCTCAACTTTCTGCCCTTTCCAATCTTTATCGACCCGTTTGTTATCTTTGTAAAATTTTCGGATCGTAGCGTTATGATTTTCATCTTTTTCGAGGAGAACGATATCCCGCACCCCCAAAACATAACTCTCAATCGCCGTTGCAATCCCAGCCGGTCCAGCACCGATAATCGCCA
>JACXUF010000042.1 GCA_014764105.1 Sulfuricurvum sp.
AAAGTGCGTAACATCAGTTACAGTATAACCGTTCGGATTTTGGGATTGAAAACGCCAAGTATCACGACACATCGCATCCAAATCGTACTGAGCACTCCAACCAATACTCTCTCGTGCATTCGTAGGATCGGCATAGCATGATGCGATATCTCCACTGCGTCTCTCAACAATCTTATAGGGAACCGTTTTGCCGCTGGCACGTTCAAATGCTCGAACAACCTCCAAAACACTGTAGCCGTTTCCAGTGCCGAGATTAAGTACACTGCACTGGGCGGCACCCAAATGCTCTAGGGCTTTTAGATGCCCTCTAGCCAAATCAACGACATGAATGTAATCGCGCACCCCTGTCCCATCCAAAGTCGGATAATCACCGCCAAAGACACTCAATGTTTCACGACGTCCCACAGCAACCTGTGCGACAAAAGGCATAAGGTTGTTTGGAATTCCCTGAGGGTCTTCTCCGATCAGACCACTATAATGCGCCCCCACCGGATTGAAATAGCGCAGCATCATGATCTTCCATGTAGGATCAGAGCGATAAAGATCACGCAATATCTCTTCGATCACAAGCTTCGTCTGCCCATACGGGTTCGTTGTCCGAAGCGGATGAGACTCATTCAAAGGGAGGTACTCTGGATCTCCGTACACCGTAGCAGAAGAGCTAAAAACAAGCGTTTTAATACCGTTTTTATCCATTGCCCGCAAAAGGCAAAGGGTCCCTTGAACGTTGTTATCGTAGTATTCTAATGGTTTTGCAACCGATTCCCCTACCGCCTTGAGACCCGCAAAATGGATAACCGCATCGCATCCGACCATCGCCGCGACCATCGCCTCTTCATCACGAATATCGCCAATAATCAAAGAGACCGACTTTCCAGTAATGGTTTCAACACGTCTAATGGCTTCAGCGTTAGAATTTGAAAAATTATCATAGACAACAACATCATATCCCGATTCTATGAGCTCAACGCACGTATGGGTTCCGATATAGCCCGCCCCCCCAGTCACAAATATCTTTTGACCCATTTTAATCCTCCGTAACGCCGATCCCGACGCTCAAATTTGATAACCATCAATAGCGCTCGATCCAAAATTTCAGACCAATGCAATCGCGTCGATCTCAACAAGCGCATTTTTCGGTAACGTTTTCACCGCTACGGTAGAGCGGGCAGGTTTGTGATCACCAAACACTTCGGCATAAATCGTATTTACTACCGCGAAATCATCCATATCAGCCAAAAAAATCGTCGTTTTGATCACTTTATCCAATGAACTCCCAGCCGCTTCCAAAACCGCTTTGAGATTGGTGAGCACCTGAATACATTGAGCGTTTACGTCTCCATCAACCATGTCACCCACTGGAGTCAATGCGATTTGACCAGAAGTAAACACCATCCCATTTGCAATCATGGCTTGAGAATAAGGACCGATTGCAGCGGGAGCGTTTGGGGTTTGTACGTTTTGAATCATTGTTTCATCCTTTATTTTTGTACTTTCGTAATGCGTCATCTAAGATCGATTGATAATCCTCAGAGGGCCAATATCCAGGCATTGAGTGGATCTCTTTTCCATTGGGATCAAGAAAATAACTCATTGGAACCATTTTAGCCGTCAAATTTTTCGGATAAACACTTTTATCCCGCGTCACATGCACTGGAACAAAACGGCTGTTGATTTTTTCAATCACCTCATCATCGCTTAACGTCGTAGATTCGAGCTTACGGCACCATCGGCACTGCTCGGTAGTGATGATGACCAACATCGGTTTGGACTCTTTTTTGGCCTTTGCCTGCGCAGAGGCAAAACTATCCTGCCACGCAATCTCTGCACCGATCAGGTTGAGTGTCAACAGCGCCAATAATACTAATTTTTTCATTTATGACCTTTTGGAAAACGAAATGGTACCAAAATTATGGATCAACTTTTTAAAAACTGCATAAAGGCTCTCCACCTCTGCAATCGATGTCCGCTCATTTGGGGCATGAATCGTATCGTTAATCACTCCAAATTCGACCACATCAATCCCGTATGCGGCCACAAAACGGGCATCCGATGTCCCCCCTGCCGTTGAGTTTTTAGGGGTAATACCACATACGTCGACAATCGATTCTCGAAGCGTTCTGACGATCAAAGTAGAGACGTCGGTGACAAACGGATGGGCCGATTGATCCAATGTGAGGGTATACTCTATCCCACAAAGCTGTGCATCGATAAAGGCTCTGATCTTCTCTTGATCGGTTCGGGTGGAGTTTCGGACATTGAACATCATTTTCAGCTTACCCGGGGAAACATTGGTCGTCTCAATCCCTGCGCGGATATCGGTAATGACAATCTGACTTGGAGCGAAGTACTCATCTCCCTCATCCAAATATGCCCCCGCAACCGTGGAGAGGAGGGGGGCAATCTGATGGACAGGATTGATCGCTTTTTCAGGATAAGCGGCGTGTCCTTGTTTCCCGATGATTTCGATGACACCGTTAATCGAACCGCGACGCCCCACTTTGATCGCATCTCCAAAACGCTCTTCGCAGGTTGGTTCTGCAACGACAACTGCATCAGGGAGGAGATCATGCTTTGCGAGATACTTTAGCACCTCTATCGTCCCGAACTTGGCAGGACCCTCTTCATCAGAAGTGAGCAAAAGAGACAAAGTCCCCTCAAAACTCTCCGCCTCTTTGAGGGCTTGGACAAATGCCGCAACGCCGCTTTTCATATCCTGTGCGCCGCGGGCGTAGATAAAACCACCCTTTTCGCTCACCACAAACGGATCGCTGCTCCACCCATCCCCTGCGGGGACAACATCGACATGCCCCGCAAAACAAAGATGTTTCCCCTCGCTAAAACGACGGTAGGCAAAGAGATTTTTCACCCCCTCGCGATCGATACGGATAAACGTAAACCCATCTAAATAGCGTTCTAAAAAATCAAATATTCCCCCATCTTCTGGGGTAACACTCGGAGATTCCAAAAGATGTTTAAATAACTCTATAATGCTCAAAATCATCCCTCTTTTAATTGTGTCTCATACTCTAGGCGCAAACCCTGTGGCGTCATTATAAACCCTTGCAGTTTGATTTTGCCTTGCGCTATTTGACGAGAGTGGGTTTCACATAAGGGTATAAGATGATGGTGCTCTTTGGGATGTATATTTCTTTGGGTATTTCGGACCAATGCTCCGCAAATAACACACTCGCAGGCAACCACATCACGATACCGTTTAACGTACTCTTTTTGGTTTCCAAGCTCAAGCACATCATACTCTTTGGCCAAATTTTCCCGCAACCGTGCAGCATTACGCAAAAAACGAGAATTCATATGGAGTGATTCGGCAAATTCCAAACCATACACACTGCTCCCCCTCCCCGCTTTGAGTCTCCGATCGTAGATGAGTCGATCTTTTTGTTCATCATATCGAACACTCAAATGCAGATGCACCACCTCCCTTAAGCAGCTAAGTTCGCTAATCATGGAGAGTTGGTGAAGATGGGTCGTCATCAAAAACAGACACCCTTTTTGGGATAATTCCATAATCGTACTTGCGACGATGGAGACCGCCGATAGAGTCTCGGTGCCATGGCTGATTTCATCACCTAAAATCAATGAACGAGATGTCGCTTGAGAAAAAATCGTGTTGAGTTCTAACATCTCCACCCCAAACGTCGAAAGCGATTTGGCAACATTATCACGCGATTGGATACGGGTATAAACCCCCTCAAAAAGGGAAAACTTCATCGTCTTAGCAGGGACAAAAAAGCCGCTTTGTGCCAAAACGACAGCAATCCCTACGCTCTTTATCAACGATGATTTCCCACTGGAATTGATTCCATAAAGCAATACCCCACGAATGGCTACCCCATCATGCACTTTGGAATCAAGCATCACCGTTTCAGGATAGGGGAGATCCAAATAATCGCGATTTCCCATCACAATGTCATTGGGGACATAATCGATCCCCTGCATCTCAACCAGCAGATGACGTAAAGTACCCATCTGTAGAAAATTCTCCTGAGCCGATTCAACAATCACAGGTCGGCTCAGAGCGTATTTTTGGGCATTGATCGCCGATGTCACCGCAACATCAATTTGCGCAACCCAGTCAATCGTTTCGGCAACAAAAGAGAGTTGCTCCTCGATCCATTGACGATGAGTATGAAAATTTTGAAACTCAATTTCCCACCCATCCAACAATGTTAGTGTTGGAAGAATCGAATTGAGTTTATGATCACGGCAATATTTTTGGATCTCAATGACACTCTTGATACCATTGTGAAAACCTTCAAATACCCCATCCTCACGATTGCGAATCCGCCACCATAACAGCTCAATATCTTCTAATCCTTGCAACTTTGATCGCATCCACTGCACATGCGGATTTAAAGTTTCAATCCACTCAAAACGGCGGTTGAGTTCACCCCCATCTTTGATCGGCAACATAAGACGGAACCGTCCGAGCCGTTTTCCCATAGGGGTAGACATATTCAAAAAAAGCTTTGTGATACTCGGCATCCGAGGGTCGGAGACCATTATTTCAAGTTGTTCTAGTGCATTATTGCCCAGTTCTAATAGAGATTCTGTTTTCAACACTACTGGAGACGCATAGATTGAACCGTTTTGGCTCAAAGCACTCCCCATCAGCGCCAGTGCCTGCGAAGCCAATGCTCGATTCTCCAAGCACAAATGCTCAATCGGGCTCAAGAGAGACTGGAGATTAAACCACTGTTTAAAAATAAAGTTTTGCTCGTCAATCTCAAATCTACGGTCACTATAGGTGTATTCGTAAAACTCAAAATTAGATCTGATCTCATCAAAAATTGCTCTAGATGAAGCACTAATCAACAGATATTTGCTCTCTGCAACCCATAAAAGGTGCAACAATCGATCCACCGCACTGTAAGGGTGTGAAGCGTTTGATGATATCTCGCAAAACCACCCTTTGAGTCCATAAGGTTCAAACATCGCCAAGCCTATAGCATATCCATTATCGTTACGATCAATATGTATCGCTATATTAGCGTTCATCATTGCCGATTCACCCTATTTTAATTTCTGATATTACACACTTTACGCTCATAGATCGCAAAGCATCAGGGACAAATATCCCTACAACTCCCTAAAGTTGAAACAATTAAAGCTACAAGTAGAGCCACTTGCGCATTTCCCACACACATCATCTAAAAACTGGTATGGCTTTTAGAGTTTTAGTGAAATAATGACATTTTTGGGATCTGTTTTGATTATTTTAGCCAACAATGCTCTAAAACCTCTTTTTTTGTCAAAAATCACTATCTGCAATGTTCATCAATAATGTTATAATAGTGCCATAAATGACACCAACTAAAGTACGAAGCAGATGCAATTCACAAAACCAAAAGATATCACATATAAGGAACTTGCCGAAGCAAGCGGTGTAAGCGTGCGTACAATCAAGCGCTATGCATCGGGTGGGAACATCACCACAACGAACGCTGCAGCGATATCAAAAGCAGTTGAAGCATTACGCCACAATAAACGTGACAATCGACGCATCATAAATGTTTTGGTTCCTGAAGTACAGCAAGAATTCCTTTTCCGTATCTCGATGTTTAAATGCAATCTTTTTTGGAGCTCTCCGATCGACAAAGTTCGGAATATTGATGGAGTGATTGAAGCCTATGTTAAATCCCCAAATTTACACGACATACATCTTCTCGTTCGACTTTTTGGAAGCAGACGCGTATCATCGATCGCAAAAGCTGTATATCTATCCGTGTTGAAAGAATTCAGCATCCCCAAAAGCAGGCTCTCTGAACTCCCCGAATATAAGACAGTGATGCGAATGATTGATTATTCACTGACCTTGGGGTCCACACGATGACAGACGCCGCCAAAGAATTACTTGAACGGGTTAAAGATGACCCACTGTTTCAAAAATATCTGTTTTTATTTGTAGGCGGTACCGCACTGAGTCACTCTATCGGACATAGAATATCCGAAGATCTCGATTTTGCCTTCACGTCACCACTACCAGTTTTTGATATCAAGACTTTTGCTATGAGACACAATGGGGTGTTTGTCTCGGATCCAAAAACATCTGCTTTTATGATCAATTCTGGAGTAGATTTTGATACTCGCTTTATCAGATTGATGATCGATCGCGTTAAGGTTGAATTCTTCTTTCCTGAAGACCATTTTTCTCAAATGTGTCTGAGTGGCGAACACTCCCCCTATGGCGAAAGCCACATTAACGTACTGAACCCAACCGACGTGTCTAAGATGAAAGTCAAAGCGTTGATGGATAGGGTTAAAATCCGCGATCTATATGATATTACGGTAGCACTGGATCAAGGGATACTCTCCGAAGAGGATTTCTTCACGGCCGTAAGCAACTACATTCAAAAAGATGAAACATGGGTGCTTGAGCGAATAAGTTCGATGAAAGAACAAAAAGGCGATGAGAGTCTTTATTTTGCAGACAACAAAGAGCCCCCGACATTTGAAGTGCTCAAAAAGAGCCTCTTTGACCGCCTTGATCATTATTTGAAAAAGAGTCTTCTAGAAACCGACAAAGTCTTAGAAGGTTTTTTGGATGCAGCAAGACGTCAACAGCAAAGATAAAACAATGAATAGGTCTGGCACAGTAATCACAGGAAGTATATATTCTGATTTATCACCTGATGTTACGCACTTTACGCTCATAGATCGCAAAGTGGCAGGGAGAAATATCCCTACAACCCCCTAAAGCTTACCATATCTTTCGGATATGACAGAAAACTCCCCATATTGCCCTTGATTTCATCAAATGCGTAATGGTGGTTAATTTGAAACAATTATAGCTATAAGTACTGAAAATAAAAAAATTTAACTTTTATTTTAGTAACAATCAAGCTATAATCGCAAACTTGTATTTAAATCTAAGTATTTAGAATATACTTAATGAAACGCCCAGCTCCAGTAAATGAAGAAGTTTTGTTCGACGGACGAAGTCTCATTTCTGAAACCGATACAAAAGGGATCATAACCTACGTCAACCGAAAATTTACCGAAATGACCGGATATTCTGCAGCTGAAGCTGTTGGACAACCGCATAGTTTGCTCCGCCATCCTGATATGCCCAAAGCTAGTTTTGAAGGGATGTGGAAAGTGATCCAAAGCGGTAAAATTTGGGAAGGATACGTCAAAAATCTCCGTAAAGATGGAAAATTTTACTGGGTTGTCGTCCACATCGTCCCTAAACTCAACGAAGCGGGTGAGATCATCGGCTATATCGCCTCACGCAAAATGCCCGATCGCAACCGTCTCATAATTGTGGAACAACAATACGCCGAACTCCTCGCAGCCGAAAAAAAGGCTAATTCTTAGAATTTAGTTGCTGTACAATGCGTTGCATATCGTACAATAACGCCTCTTTCGTTGGATAACGAAGCTCAATCCGGTTCACTGGGACTTCTCCCACTGGGTCAAAATCGCACACCAAAAGATAGGTTTCAATGCTAATCTGATCGGCCTTCATCTCTGCCCATTCGAGTGAAACTGATGCGCTTTCACCCCCCGCATGGATCAAAACAGCAGGATAGAGTCGAGTGATTTTGGCTAGATCGATCTGCTTCCCGTCCGCCTCAAAAACATTTATCGCACTCATCCAATCTCCTCAAGTGTAAAATTTTTACGTATCCATCGATAATAAAAGGCACTCAACATAAAAACAGATCCAAGAATCAAAGTGATCATACCCAGCGATAATCCATAAGCAACCAACCCTCCAATCAACAGCGAAACTATCGCGCCCACTGCCAAAAAAACCATATCGTTATAGGCGATAACCCGTCCGTAATAATCACTGTGCGTATGATATTGCAATAACGTATACGTATACGACCAAAGCGTCGTTGTCACAAACCCTACCATGAGCGAAGCAATAAGCGAGAGATAAAAGTTCTCAATCACCATCGCCCAAAACGAAATCGCCAATCCTTCAGCTAAAAAAAGTATCCCCAAGCGGCTATTATTGATCCAATGCCCTAATACCATAGGTCCAATCACCAATCCAACAGCACGTGCGGCATTCAATAACCCTATCCCCAACGATACGGCAACAATCTGAGGATAAAAATGTTTTGCCGACAAAGCAACCAATGCATCAAAGGCTGTAAAACCGATAATAGCATGGAGAATCATAAGATGCAAAACAATTTTGCAAGAACGGATATAGATAAACGCTTCTCTCATCATCTCCATCAGTTTTGAGCCACTTTGAGTAAGTTCAATCTCAATTTTAATCGTTGCCACTAACATCAAAACAAAGAAAAACAATCCCGCATCAAGCAAAAAAGCGGCTGTTGTCCCCACCCAATAAACCACCAAACCGCTCAATGTCATCCCCAGTGTATACGATAATGACCAAATAATCGAGTGAATCTCGTTCGCAGCCTGAAGTGCTTTTCCCTCTAAAATTCGCGGCAACAGCGACATTTCAACCGTAAAATGAAAACTTGAAGCCCCCATTCGGATAAAAACCAAAAGATACAAAAACCATAACATCTCCACACTATCGACACGGATCAATAAAAGAGTACACAATATTTCAATCAACGTCAAAACAATCATTAATTTCTTGGGATGAATCCGATCAAGAATTACTCCGCTAAACGGTGCTTGAAACACCCCTGGTAAAAAATGGAGTGCTGCCACAAGCGCAATCGTTGAAGCATCCGCGCCCATCTGAATGAGTAGTGTATAAATAGCCACATTGCTAAACCATGCCCCAAAATAGGCTAGCAACTGGATGAATGATAGTCGTCGAAGAAGCGGTTCGTCGCGTAAAAGAGTCCAATAGCGTTTCATAAATGCAAGGGTATCATGTAAAGAGTTAAAGTTTTTGTTTTGATTGCCGATTTAGCAGAATAAAATGACTCTGGATATCCCAAGGAGGCATGCCATGGAAATATTACAAACAACTGCAAAAGTGCAACAAACTCAAACGGCAACGCAAAAATCTGCATCTACTGAACTTCAAGAGACACAAAGTGTTCAGCAAATACAAAAAGGACAAATCAATCAAGATAAAATTACCCAAAGTGACAACGATGAGAAAGCATCTAAAATCGATTCTCAAGAACAAATAGAGGAACTAATTGAACAGCTTAATCGCTCTCTAGATCCGTTCAACACCTCCTTACGTTTTGGTTTTGACAACGCTTCGGAAGATTTTTACGTCTCCGTGATTGACACTAAAAGCAATCGGATACTCCGACGTTTTCCAGTAGAACAAGCTGAGCAATTGTTACCAAAAATACAAGAGATTAACGGATTGTTATTCGACCAAAAAGGGTAATTTTGCTCGATTGCATCAAAAGGGGTTTATAATGTATACTAATTTGGCCTATAATGCTTATGCACAAAATAACGTAGGCGTCGAATCACCAGAGAAGCTGATTCAAATGATGTACGAGGGGGTATTGCGTTTTAATACTCAGGCAAAACGCTCTATTCTCGAAGGAGATATCGAGCGACGCACCTATTGGATC
>JACXUF010000043.1 GCA_014764105.1 Sulfuricurvum sp.
TAGATTTTTAGTATATTGCTTGGATGGGGTTTGTGAAGATTGATTAAGACATCTCTCTTTTGATGATAAAACTTCACAGCTGAACCAGCCCCTTCAAGCTTTATAAATCCGCAAACGACCAACAATGTCTCCAACTCATCAAAAGTTAAATCTTTTTTAACTGGATTTTCTAAAAATCTTTTTAATAATTTATCTTTATTACTCATGCGTAAATGGTATCATAATTCAGTTACAAAAGTCAAAAATGAATTTTTTAAAGGTAGTTTTAGCACTATTGTTACACCCCATTCCTAGTAGTATCAAATAAAAACTAATAATGTGTTTAGCCCCATTTGTGGTAGTGTAAAATAATTTCTGTAAATTCGGAATCGATATTGATAACTCTTTTAGGTATTGAGATATACTATTTCACTGCAAAACTGGAGGGATTAGATGGTCGATATCGAAGTAATCAAGCATGAAATCGTCGAACGTCTCAAACCACTCGATCCAGATAAGATTATCCTGAAATGAGTGCCTAACAATTCTTATTCTATGTCTCATATAGTGTTGACAGATCAAAGCTTTCAATTGCAGTGAAAAAAAGAGAACAAACAGCCCGAAAAATTGGAGAGAAAATTAAACGAAGAGTAATTTGGTTATACTTGCTTATTGATAACTCTCTCTAATTGGATGTAAACATGAAACGAAAAATCGGAAAATTTAAGAGTTCTATAGCGGCTCTCGAACTTCAAGATCGGGTATTGTATGAGAATACCTTGATTCTAGCTGAACCAGGTTCAGGGAAAACCCATTTGGCAAATAAAATTCGTGCGTTTGTTATCGACAGCGGTATCCCTACTCTCTATCTTGATTTCTCCAATCCGACACCCGATCAGGTTGAGGAGAAATTCAAAGTCAGCAGTGATTTTCACTACATGTGTTTTGATGAGAGCGAAGCATTTAATGATGCTTTGGATAAAGCGATAGCTGAGCGTCAGAATATTTATATGGCGGTTAGCCCTTCGTTTTTCGCCAGCAAACGGGATATCAAAAGTAAACTCTCTCAAATGATGCAAAAAAAGGAGTTGTTGGATAACTACTACTACATCATGCAAGAGATTGCGAGTTTGGAGGGGTTTTATACCAAATTCGAAGACTTTATATTTTATATCTTCGATCTTGTCAATCTCAAAAAATTCGGTCTCACCTTTTTGGCGCAGCCGCATGAGATGTTTGAAAATCCACGTATCAAATTACTCTTCTCGTTTCTATTCATTGGACGCTGTTCAAATGCCTATTATTACAATACGACCGTCCTTCGATCAATGGAGCCAAATACGTTCTTGTATCAACACCGTGTAGATAATCGTTCACTCCTTTTTAACAATATCCAAAGCGATATTGTCTTTATCGACAAATAAATTTTCACCAACTCTTTCGTTTCGGAGTTTCCGAAACATTTGAACATCCCCTATAAACCCGCTATAATTCCAATAATTTTTAGATTTGATCAGGAGCGTACCGTATGGGAAGAGCGTTTGAATACCGTAAAGCTGCTAAAATGAAGCGCTGGGGTAATATGTCAAGAATATTTCCGAAATTGGGCAAAATCATTACGATGGCGGCCAAAGAGGGGGGTCCAGATCCCGACTTGAACCCGAAACTTCGTACAGCGATTTTGACGGCGAAAGCGCAAAATATGCCCAAAGATAACATTGATGCAGCAATCAAACGGGCAACCGGAAAAGATGCGATCGCCCTTTCGGAAGTCAACATCGAGGGGAAAGCACCGCATGGCGCACTGATCTTCGTCGAATGTGCGACGGATAACAATACCCGTACTGTTGCCAATATCCGTAGTTATTTTGGAAAAGCCAAAGGGGAGATGCTCAACAACGGTTCACTCGAATTTATGTTTAGCCGCAAAGCGGTGTTCAGTTTCGCCAAACCGCAAATGGATCTAGAAGAGTTGGAATTCGCCCTTATCGATGCAGGGATCGAAACGATCGAAGAAGATGGGGATGAGGTAACGATATACGGTGATTACACAGCGTTTGGGACTCTTTCGGCGGCTCTCGAAGAGATGGGAATTGTCCCAACAAAAGCGGCGCTAGAACGTATCCCCAACACGACGGTGGAGTTTACGGATGAACAGATGGTGGATATTGAAAAATTGATTGATCGTATCGAAGAGGATGATGACGTTCAAGCTGTTTACACCAATATCGGCTAAAGATATGTAGAATCATCTACCCTAATCTCGTCGAAGGATTCTTTGTTCACAGTTCGACAGGTTCACCGCGAATAGGACTTTCTTCATCCTCTTTGGTGTAATGTATTTTTGCATCGAGCAAGAGTGTTTTGGCAAAATGGGCTTTCGCGCCAGAGGGGAAATGGGGATCTTTGAGTAAAACAGATATTTTTTTACTCCCATTGTGTTGAATCAACTTTTTGAGAGTTCCCTCTCCCATCGCATAGGCGAAATCGGCCAAGTACCAACTTCCAAACTCCTGTCTGAGATATTGTATATACCGTATCGCCGCATCGGTAGAACGCTCTGGATCGAGTCGTTCATCTTTCCCTTTTTTGACACTTAACCCGAAGTTTTTAGCACTTCGTTTTTCAAATTGCCATAAGCCTGCTGTACCGTAACCTCGGATAGAGGGGTTGAATTTAGATTCGGTGTAGGGGATAAGAGCAAAAAAAGGTGGGATCCCTTCTACTGTGAGTTTGGCTTTTATTTTGTCAAATTCGGTTGTCGTTTGAGTGTAACGATGGTAGAGTGGCTTGATGGTTCCACGATAACGGTCGAGTGTTTTATCAAGAACTTGGGTGTCATCCAATGTCTCGGTGCTCTCTAAAGATTTTAACGAAAGGTTGAGCGCCTCAACCTGACTTTGGGCATGGAGAGCGAGAGAACTTATGACGATAAGGAGTGACAAAAAGAGTTTAATCATTATTTTCCTTTAGGATAACTCTCTTATCGTATCGGATTAGCGTTAATGGGTCAATGATCTTTTTTAAAATTACTCCCACGGTTTATTCCATATTGCGAGTTGTCTCTGACACTCTGTACTGACAAACTGTTCTCCCTCATCGGGAGGCGAAACAAATTCAAAAACGTCACCCCCATCGATATCGAGCATCCGATACTCCCCCTCTTTTAAATCCCCCAGTGTCAACGCCCCAAATGACGAGCGGTGCAGTGCAGAGACGTGATTTCCTACCGCCGCAAACATCCGCCTCACCTGATGGTAGCGCCCCTCGATGATTTCGAGCTTCACATGGGTCGGATCGATGACTTCAAGTTTTGCAGGGAGGCAGGGAGTTTTTTCACCGTTAAGCATTAGTGTTCCTGAAGCGAATATTGAGCCTTCATCCCCTTTTAGAGGGCGATCAAGTGTTGCTTCATAGATTTTGGGTACTTTGTGTTTCGGTGAAGTGAGGTGATGCAGTAGTGCCCCATCATCGGTGAGAAGGAGTAATCCGCTCGTTTCTTTGTCGAGTCGTCCGACGGTGGAGATTTGCGGATTGCGCCTGCGCCATCGCTCAGGGAGGAGATCATATATGAGGCGACCCTCTCCGTTGTCATGAGAGCATACAAATCCTACGGGTTTATGCATCAAAATCACCATTTTAGAGGGGGGATCGAGGGGTTCGTTGTCAAAACGAATCTCATCATGAGCGACCTTAGTATCGCTTTTGAGATAGAGATTATCGGTGTGGGTAATAATACCGCTTCGTAGGAGGGATGCAACCTCTTTTCGGCTACAGTATCCCAATGAGCTGAGAAGTTTATCGAGACGGATTTTAGAGCGCTTCAATCTTCGCCTCGTATTCGCGCTCGATACGCGCTATCTCATCGCTCGTGATTTCGAGCCGCTCAAATAGCTCTTCAATTTTTTTCTCATCCTCACCAATGGTTTTGGAGAGTTCGAGGAGTTTGAAAGTCTCCTCTTGGTTGGAATAGGTCGTTAGAAGCTCATGAGATATTTTGAGTTTCTCTTCGAGTTCCATGATCGTGTTTTCACATCGTTCGACCTCTTTTTTGAGGGGGCTGAGGAGTTTGGAGCGCTCTTGTATCAGTGCGGCACGCTGCTGTTTGGAGCTTTTTTTGTTGGTATTTGGAGTTGTTTTGAGAGGTTTGTGTGTATCGAATATCTCTTCATCCCAGCCGATTTTCTCCAAAAATTCATCATATGTTCCATCAAAAAACTCTGCATTTCCTTCACGGAAGATGACGAGGGCATCAGCAAGTGAGCGGAGTATCATCTCGGAGTGGGTGACGAGGACAACAGAACCCTCGAAAGATTTGATCGCATCGGTGAGGGCATCGATGGAGTACATGTCGAGGTGATTGGTTGGCTCATCGAGAAAGAGGAGATTGGCGGGGGTGGCGATGATTTTGCCTAGCATGACGCGGCTTCGCTCTCCACCGCTGAGGATACTGATCTTTTTATCGGCGTCGTCACCGCTGAACATCATCGTTCCACAGATGGAGCGGATTCGGACATTGTTCATGCTCGTATCGGCACTTTGGATCTCTTGGGTTACCGTATGGTTTTTGTTGAGGCGGTCGATGTTCGTTTGACCGAAATGGGCGATGGCGGTGG
Source organism: Sulfuricurvum sp. (assembly GCA_014764105.1). Classification (GTDB taxonomy): domain Bacteria; phylum Campylobacterota; class Campylobacteria; order Campylobacterales; family Sulfurimonadaceae; genus Sulfuricurvum. The sequence goes on from JACXUF010000043.1 coordinate 4,596, forward strand.
AGGGGTGAAAGGTGATCTCACCGCTTGGGGTGAGCAACCCTGCGAGGCAGTTGAGCAGTGTCGATTTTCCTTTACCATTTTTCCCAATAATGGCGAGACGTTTTCCCTTTTCGAGGGCAAACGAGAGGTTGCAAAAGAGGGGTTTGTTTTCGGTATAGCCAAATGAGAGGTTTTTGGCTTGCATCACGAGTTTGGCAGGAGTAGGGGCGTAACTAAAACCAAATGCGAGACTCTTCTCCCCCTCTAGATCCTCCATGATCCCCATCTTGTTCAGCTCTTTTTGCTTGGATTGTGCCTGTGTAGCGGTCGAGGCACGGGCTTTGTTTCGGGCGACGAAATCTTCGAGTTCGGCGCGCTTTTTGTCATGGTTGGCTTTGGTTTTAAGGTAGAGTTCATCCTCCTGATCCATCAGATCGTAGTATTTACGGGTCCCGCCGCGAATGATGGTGACATTTTTTCGGCGCAGTCCCATCGTATGGGTTGTTACCGAATCCATAAAATCACGATCGTGGGTGATGAGGATCACCTCCCCCTCAAATTTGCGGATAAAGCTTGCCAACCAGCGTAGAGAAACGATGTCGAGGTAGTTGGTCGGCTCATCTAGTAGGAGTAGGTTCGGTTCGGTGACGAGGAGTTTGACGAGGTTGAGACGGATCTGATATCCCCCCGAAAAACTGAGTGGATCTCTGTCCAAATCCTCCTGTGTAAATCCTAAACCGAAGAGGATTTTTTCGACACGGTAGACCTCGTGTGCCATCTGGGGACTCAGCGCCGACGCGCACTCTTCACGGACACTTTTGTGGGTAAAATGGAGATGTTGTCTCAGGGCGCCGATGCGGTAGTTTTTGGGGATAATCACCTCGCCGTGCTCATAGGGTTCTTCACCAAGGATGATTTTAAAGAGGGTCGATTTTCCACTTCCGTTGCGTCCGACAAAACCAACTTTGTCTTCAGCGTTGAGACGCAATGAGAGGTTGTCGAAGAGAATGCGTTCTCCGTAGCTCTTGGTAAGGTTGTTAATTTGGATCATTATTCTTCTATTTTATGTGGTAATTTTCCGGGCATTGCCTCTTTGCTGGCAAGCAAATCTTCTATTTGTTGTTTGACTTTATCATACCGAAACTGCTCTTTAAACCCTTGAATACGTCCTCCAGCTGCATTGGGATGTCCACCACCACCGACCCATTCGTTTGCCATTTCAGCGACATCGACTTTGTTATGCCCGCGTAAGCTCATGGTGCCGCGTGTCCCGACATCGACGATAAAATCGTAGTCTGGGAATTTGGTTAGAAAGCCGTTTCCGATGATCGAAGTATTCCCCAGTCCATAACTCAAAAATCCGCGCCACCCTTTGTAGTAGATGGTCATGGTAGGGCGTTTGGTTCCGAGTAATGCAACGATGTATTTGGTAGAGAGATTATCAAGTGTATTGTCAACACCGTCTTGGAAGAACTCTTTTTTCATTTTATGGAGCGAATCATCCAGTACGATAGTGGCATTTTCATGGAACCGCATCATGGCTGCCTCTTTGAGCAAAGCGAGTTTATAGGCCCGATCTTCGTCGGCAAACATGACACGATTAAGTTCACGAGCCTCTGATATGAGACGCATACACACTTTGCCGTATTCAAAATCCTCAATTTCATTTTGATGCCACAGATCGACGGCATTGACGACAGAGACAAACGCTTCGAGCCATCCGCCACCGTTTAAACCGTAGTGTTCTAGCGCATAGTCGTAGACGATTTTGGTGGCACATCGCGCAGTATCTAGAAAATACCACGGATATTGCGCCGCCGTATCTTTACCACTGCCGTGGTGGTCGAGGAGGGTAATAGTGATCTTCCATCCGTTATCGTTGAGGCGGTTAACTTCGGAGTTGAGCCATTTTGCCTCTTCAGGATAGAGGTTTAGATCACTGATGAGGATTGTCGCTTCTTGTTTGCTTTTTTTGATTGTTTCAATGATCTCTTCGAGACGATCCATCACTTCAGCACCGTAGTTGGCGTTGTAGCTGATTATGGTATGGGCGGTTTGTGCCATGACGAGTTGACAACTGTACCCGTCAAGATCGATATGGGAGAGGTGGTAGATGGTTTTATTCATAAGTTTCCTATTTGGTATCTAAAGTGATGGAGCCGAGTACTTCGAATTTAGCGTTTGAATCGATCTCGGCATGAGAGAGGACAATGATGTCCAGACTGAAGCGTTCGTATATCTCTGCCAACGGGCGGCGGAGTTTCGGATCGACGATGATAACGATCGGCGAGATCCCTTTTTGGAGGAGCTCGGTTGCTTTGGCACTGGTGGCTTGGATTAGATCATTGATCTCTCCGACATTAAGCATGAGTTGTTTCACCCCATCGCGTTCTTGCGATTTTTCGAGCATTTTTTGCTCACTCATCGTATCGAAGGTGAGCAAGCGGATGATACCATCAGGTCCTGTATAGCTTTTGGTAATGATACGAGAGAGTTTTGCACGGACATGTTCGGTAATCGTATCGACACTTTTGGTGTATTCAGCCACATCGGCGATTGTCTCTAGGATGGTGATCATATCTTTGAGGGGGACTTTTTCGTGCAATAGTGCTTTGAAAACTCTCTGAATGAGACCGATATTGGCTACTTTCAATAGATCATCCACTACCACCGGATAATCGTTTTTGATTTTCTCGATAAGCGATTGGGTCTCTTGGCGGGTGAGAAGCTCTTCGGCGTATTTTTTGACCAACTCGCTCATATGGGTCGAGATGACGGTTGCCGGATCAACGACGGTGTAGCCGTTGATGATCGCATCTTCTTTGAGAGCTGGATCAATCCATAGTGCATCGAGTCCGAATGCAGGTTCTTTGGTCGGTTCACCCTGAATCTCTCCCATTACCATACCGCTATCCATGGCAAGAAAGCGATCAGGTTGAATCATCCCATCGCCGATATTAACTCCCTTGAGGAGAATCTCATACTGGTTGGGTTTGAGATGGAGGTTGTCTCGAATGCGTACCTGTGGCATCAAAAATCCGAAATCGGAGGCGATTTTACGCCGCATTGAGCGGATACGTTCCAGCAAATCTCCCCCCTGTGTGTTGTCGGCAAGGCGAATGAGTTGATAGCCTAATGTGAGTTCGAGCATTTCGATTTTGAGGATCTCTTCGAGTGTCGCTTCTTCCTCTTTGGCGATCTCTTCGTTGGTTTTTTTGCGCGGTGCGGATGGTGTGGCTCCATCTGTGGTAGAACCGCTTTTGCTTCCTATTGTGGCACCTGCTTTTTTTGCTGCAGCCGAAGTGGAGGAAAGAACCAGCTCACCCCGCTGGTATTTGTACAGCGCGTATCCCAATCCGATAAAGATCAAACCGACAAACCCCATCGAGAGGGTTGGGAGCCCCGGAACCAGTGCAAACATGAGCATGATCGCTCCGACGATCATCATCGTTCGAGCATTTCCCATGAGTTGGTTGATACTTCCCTCCGCAAAATTGCCCCCCTCGTCGCTTGAGCCGCGCGTGATCATGATACCGGTTGCGGTAGAGATGATGAGTGCGGGAATCTGAGATACGAGACCATCTCCGATGGTGAGCAGGGTAAAGGTTTGGGCGCTTGATGTAACATCCATATCAAACTTGAAAACTCCGATCAAAAATCCGCCGATGATATTGATCATCGTGATGATGATTCCCGCTACGGCATCCCCTTTGATAAATTTGCTCGAACCGTCCATTGCCCCGTAGAAGTTGGCATGTTGCAAGATCTCTGCGCGGCGTGCTTTGGCTTCGGCTTCATCGATCAAACCGCTGTTGAGATCGGCATCGATTGCCATCTGTTTCCCCGGCATTGCATCGAGGGTGAAGCGAGCCGCAACTTCGGCAACGCGTCCCGAACCTTTGGTGATAACCATAAAATTGATCAAAACCAAAATAATAAAAACGATGATCCCGATCACCATATTTCCGCCGACCACAAAGTTACCGAAACTGGTGATGATGTCGCTCACCGCATCGGATCCCTCATGCCCGTGGCTGAGAATCATACGGGTGGTAGCAATATTCAATGCTAGACGAAATAGGGTGATGACGAGCAATAGTGTCGGAAATGTCGTCAAATCGGTCGGTTTAGCGATATAGAGTGAAATCAGGAGGATCAATACCGAGAGGGCGATGACGACCGCTAACAATAGATCGAGGATCGCACTTGGTAGAGGTACGATGATAATTGCCAAAATAGACATAACGAAAAAAACAACGCTGAGATCGCGCGATGCGAAAAGGGTAGAGAGAACCGTTTTAACGTCAGGAGTTTTATTTTTTGCTTTTGCCAAAGATTACTCTTCCAAAATGGCTTCGAGTGTGAGTGTTCCCAAAAAACCGTCCACTTTGTTTTGTAAACGGTTCAAAAACGGCCAAAGACCACAGCTAAGGGCTTTATTAGAGGGGCAATCCTCATGAGAAGGGGAGCAATTAAAGACCGCAGGGCTTTTCCCTTCAGCGATCTCCATTACCTCTAAAACGGTGATTTCAGAGCTTTTGCGTGCCAGTTCGAATCCTCCATTGACCCCTTTATAAGAGTTCAATATCCCCGCACGGGCGAGAGATTGGAGGATTTTGGCCAAAAAGCTTTTTGAGATATTGAGCTCTTTGGAGAGGGTGTCGGCATCGAGTGCACGACCCGCTTTTGCCAAAACGATAAGCGATAACAGAGCGTATTCGCTGGCACGGGTCATGAGCATCGCCTTATCCTCCTTAATGACTGATGTTACCCACTTTACGTTCATAGCCCGCAAAGCATCAGGGACAAATCTCCCTACAACCCCCTAAAGCTTGCCATATCTTTCGGATATGGCAGAAAACTGCCCCTTTTGCCCTTGATTTCATCAAGTGCGTAAGGTCAGTTAATGAAAAGGTTATTATAGCAACATTCAAAAAAGACCACAGCTCACGTCTTGGTCTTTTGAAACTTGTTGGTCAACGTCGCCGTTTGATGCGTTATTTGAAACGTACAAACCGCGAAAGTTACAACAAATTGATCGCTGAACTTGGTATTCGCGACAATATCTAACCTTATCTCATTGAGTAGACCGAGCGAACGAAGTTTGGTTCGGCTACGATACCTTCATCATTTCACCCTCTTCGGCTGATCAGGCTACAATAATTGGCACAAATAAAGTAGAGAAATCTCTCAAGAAGTACAAAGATCAAAAATAGTAAGAGGTGGAAAAGACAAAAGCTACATGATAGAGTTTAAACACTCAGCAATCGAGTTAGCATTACGAGGTCAACAGCCAGTAACCGAAATAGCAATATTTGGAAACCGATGTATAATAACTCAAATGTATTGAGAAGGAGTCGTGAATTACCGCTGTTAGAACCGTGTATCGTGATATGCCTAAAACGCTCATTATCCCCTCAGAGCTTCAACATCGTACTGTTGAAGTGATAATGATTCCTCTCGAAGAGGAAAAAAATGGTGATGATTTTAAATCATGGCTTTGCGGTATGCCCAAAGAGGTAGATGAAAAAGTGTTTGAACGCTCAAATGATACCAATGAAGGGCGTTTGTGGGCTATCTGATCGATACTAATGTTTTGTCCGAATTGCGGAAAAAACAAAATGTCGATACTAATGTAATTGAGTGGTTTAGTGGTGTAGATGGATCGGAGTGTTACATTTCTGTTTTGACGCTAGGTGAGATTTTCAATGGGATACAAAGGCTTCGTGAAAAAAATCCAGTAGCCGCCCAAAGCCTCAATAAATGGCTCGATACCCTCACTCAAAACTTCCAGACCGAGTATTGCCGATTACCTCTGACATAGCACTCAAATGGGGAGAGATCACCGCACCCGTTTCATTACCTGTTGTTGATTCTCTGATTGCTTCGACAGCGATGGTTCATGATTTGATATTGGTAACACGCAATATTAAAGATGTAAAGAATACGGGAGTAAAACTGCTCAATCCGTTTGTGAAATAAATCAAAACCCGAAAATCTTCTTCGCCCGCTCTAAATCTTCCACCGTATCGATCCCAAACCCGCTGCTCGCCACTTTGACCATTGATATTTTTTTGCCATGATAGAGGGCGCGGAGCTGTTCTAGTTTTTCGATGTCCTCTAACGGCGCTTCACCGAGGGCACAGAAATCGTGGAGCGATTTTTTGGTAAATCCGTAGATTCCGATGTGTCCGAAATACGATGCTTCCCCGCTACGGTTAAAGGGGATAGGGGAGCGGGAGAAATAGATTGCGTTGTGGTGAATATCTGTAATGACTTTGACGAGGTTCGGATCTTCAGCCGCTTGGGCATTGATAGCATTGTAACAGCTTGCCATGATGAACTGTTCGTTTTGGATTTTTAAATCATTGAGACGTTTGATCAAAAGATCGATCACTTCGGTTTCGATAAACGGCTCATCGGCTTGGACGTTAATGATGAATTCATCATCGGGTATGTCGATGATCTGAGCGCACTCGTTGATACGATCGGTTCCACTTTTATGCGTGGTGGAGGTGAGGCGCGCTTCGACATTGTGATTGGCGCAAATATTGAGGATTTTTTCATCGTCACACGCGACAACGACACGATCGATAGACGATACTCTTTTGGCGGTACGGATGACCATCGGCAAACCGCCAATATCGGCGAGCACTTTTTCGGGGAAGCGGGTTGAGGCGAGACGGGCAGGGATGATAATCATAGTTAAACCTAGTGAGAGATATAATTTCCTAAATCATACAAGAAAAGAGTCTAAATGCTCCTTTATCAGATTGACGGAGGCTATTGTTACAACACCGATTCGATACTCCTGTATGGATTCACCTCCCGTTTCACCCCGCGTGGAAAGGTTCTCGATGTCGGTGCTGGGAGCGGGATTGTGGGGCTTTTGATCGGGCGGGATTTTCCGAATATCACTCTTGAAGCGGTCGAGAAGCAGCCTCTGTACGCTGAATTTGCACGCCGTAATGCGAAAATCAACGGTATCACTTACACCCTGCATGAGGGGGATTTTTTGGAGCATACACCTCATGGAAGTTATGACTGGATCGTTTCCAATCCCCCTTTTTATCACGAGAATGTGTCGCGCTCTGAAAACCCGATCCTTCATCAGGCACGTTATAACGTCCATTTGCCGATTGAACCGTTTGTGGGTAAAATCTCCAAACTCCTCAAATCGGATGGAGAGGCGGCGATTTGTTACGATGCAGGTCAATTTGCCCAGTTGTGCAGTGCGTGTGAACGTACAGGATTAAGAGTTGTTGATGTACAATTCGTCCATTCAAAAGTTGATCGTCCCAGCGCTTTGGTGATGCTCCATCTGAAAAAAAACAGTCGCGCTATGTTAAATGTTCTCCCTCCGCTCGTTACACTCGATGAGATGGGGTATACTCCGATAGTGCAGGCGATCTACGACAAAGCAAAGGTGCACAGTATCAAATGTCCGATTACATGACTTGTGAAGGTTTTTCATATGCATTCGATCCCTCTGCATGTGCGTCGTGTGGCGGTAATTGCTGTACCGGAGAGAGTGGCAATATTTTCGTCTCCGTTACCGAAATCGTCGCTATTGCCAAACTGTTGGAGATGGATGAGGGGGATTTTCGGCGCACGTTCTTGCGTAAAGAGGCGTACCGCTATTCGCTCAAAGAGAAAAAAGTGAACGACTCGTACGACTGTGTGTTTTTTGATCGTTCGCTAAATGGGTGTAGTATTTACCAAGCGCGTCCGTTGCAGTGCCGAACGTTTCCATTTTGGGATTATTTTCGCCACCGTATCGACGAACTCAAACTTGAGTGTCCGGGGATCATCCATGATTAAAGTCGTCTCTATCTTAACTCTTCTCTTCTCGTGCGCGTTTGGAGCACCCAAAACGCTTCAAAATGGCTCTTTGTTAGAAGACACCTTTGTGCTTTATGCGTTGGATGCGCAGATGCGTCAAAAACATCATCAAGCCTCCGAATTTTTCGGTGAACTTTATAAGCAAACGTCGAAAAAAGAGTATCTCTACCAATCGCTTAGGATGTTGGAACAATCCAACGACATTGAAGCACTCTCTCAAAAAACTGTTGCGGAGCTCAAAAAAAATCCGGATGATATGACATTGAAACGTTTTGAGATCATTTCGTTGCTCAAGGGTGGAAATTTCAGCGAAGCTTCCCACAAGGCCTCTCTTTTGAGTGAACAAAGCAAAAAGGCTCCCGATTACCTGCTGTATGCCGAATCTCGCCTCAAATTGGGTGATTATGAGGGGGGGGTCGCCATTTTGAAAAAAGCGTATGCCCTCAATTTCGATGAAGCGACAGCAGAGAGGATTGCCCTGATTCAGTATGCGCAGCTGGGTGAAAAAACCGAAGCGATCAAATTTCTCAAAAGGCACATCGGAACTCATGGCAACAGTGTGGGGATCGGGAAACGGTTGGGGAGTTTTTATGCTGAGAGCGGTGCATTGAACGACGCATCAGAGATGTTTGAACAAACCTACGAAGCGTTCAAAGATACCTCTTGCGCTGAAGAGGCACTCAAAATCTATCTTTATCAGCAAGATATCGCCAAAATGACCGCGTTATTGGAAAAATCTCATCTCAATGATCCGTTGTTGCTTGATTTGTACGTCAAAGTCAAATCGTTCGATAAAGCCTCCATTTTAGCACAAGCTCTGTATGAAAGAGAGGATAATCCCCTCTATTTGGCGCAAAGTGCCGTTTTCAAATACGAAGGTGCCGCAAATCGTAACGATCCCACTTTGGTTGCTCAGGTAATGGAGGAGCTAAAAAAAGCGGTGGTTGATGTGCAGGAGCCTCTTTACCTCAACTATTTGGGATATCTGATGATCAATCACGATATCAATGTGAGCGAGGGGATGGGGTATGTCCGTCGTGCCCTCGAAAAACAACCCGATTCGCCGTTTTATATCGACTCTCTAGCGTGGGGACATTACAAACAAAACGAGTGTCCAGAGGCGTTGCGTCTGATCAAGCAGGTTGAATCGATGATTGGGACAGACGAAGAGGAGGTGAGAGATCACCTCAAAGCAATAGAGAAGTGTAAAACGAAGTGAGAGAAGCTAAAATTTTAATATGCTTGCGTTCATGTAGTGGGGAATTAAGATGATATAAAGAAGAAATTTTAAGTTATTTACGAGCACATCAAGAAGAGTTTAGAAGCAAGTATAAGATTTCTAAAATAGCGCTTTTTGGTTCGTATGCCAGAGGGGAAAACCATGATAACAGCGATATCGATATTGCCATTGAGACAAAACCAAGCGATTATTTTGCTTTGTATGACTTGAAAGAGGGGCTTGAAAACACGTTTCACACAAAAGTTGATATTGTTAGGCTTAGAGATAAAATGAATCCCTCTTTAAAAAATAGAATTTTAAGAGAGTGTATTTATGTATGAAAAGGAAAAAGATGATTTTAGACGACATTATCAAAAAAACAAAAGAAGATTTAAAAGAGCGCGAAGCCAAGTTCAGCATGGATTGGCTTGGACGTTCACTCGCCTTTAATGCTCGCGCTCCGCGCGATGTTCGCCCTTATCTCACCTCGACGCCAAATGAGCCGTATCGTATTATCAGCGAAGTGAAAAAAGCCTCCCCCTCCAAAGGGGTGATTCGTGAAGATTTTGATCCAATTGCGATCGCGCAAGGCTATGAGCGCGGCGGAGCAAACGCAATTTCGATCCTCACAGAGCCACACTTTTTTCAGGGAAATCTCGACTATTTGGCGGAAATTCGCCGTTATGTCGGTATTCCGTTGCTCCGTAAAGATTTTATCATCTCCAAATACCAACTCCTCGAAGCGCTTGTGTATGGAGCCGATTTTGTCCTCCTTATTGCAGCGGCACTCTCCAAAGACGAGCTCAAAGAGCTATTGAACTATACACGCCACTTGGGTATGGAGGCGTTGGTTGAGATTCATGATAAAACTGAACTTACCAAAGCGATCTATGCTGGAGCCGATATCATAGGGATCAACCACCGTAATCTCCACACTTTTGAGATGAATATGAATCTGAGCTACGATCTCATCCCTCTTATCCCGAACGGCAAGATCATCGTGGCTGAGAGCGGTATCTATGAACATGGTCAACTCGAAGATTTGAACAAAGCTGGAGTCGATGCATTTTTGGTCGGTGAATCGCTGATGCGTCAAGATGATGTAGAATTGGCACTGAAAACTCTCAAAAATGGATAAAAATTACATTTGCTTCTTTTTTTAAGTAACAATTAAGATTAGTTTAGGATATGATTGAATAATCCTAATTCCCAAGGGGCGCTAATGCTTGAGCCTGTTTCTCCAGAATTACAAAAGTTTTATGATATTTTTGAGAGTGTCGATCAGAGCAAAGTCTCTGAATTTAAAGAATTTTTAGAGACCAATGCGGTTAACTTCAACCTTTTTAAAGATGGAACTTTTATTGAACGTTCTTTCCCTTTTGACATGATCCCCCGTATCATCCCCAAAGCGGAATTTGACGAGCTCGAAGCGGGTATTATCCAGCGAGTCAAAGCGTTAAATGCTTTTTTGAACGATATCTATAATGATCAAAAGATTGTCAATGATGGTGTTGTCCCTCGAGAATACATCGATTCGGCAAAAGCGTTTTTACCCGAGTTTATGGGGGTGAACCCTCCGAAAAATATCCGTACCCATATCAGCGGTATCGATTTGGTCAAAGATGCGGCTACGGGCAAGTGGGTTATTCTCGAAGATAATCTTAGAGTCCCCAGCGGGGTGAGTTATCCTCTCACCATACGCCGTGCATTCCGTCACACTTATCCGGAATTTTTCGAAGAAATGAAGATTGGCAAAATCAAACATTACGGCGACGAACTTAAAGCGGCGATGGATTATGTCAATACTGGAGGGCTTAATGTCATCCTCACCCCTGGGCGATATAACTCGGCTTACTACGAACACAGCTATCTTGCTAAAATCACTGGAGCTACGTTGGCTCAGGGGGATGATTTGATGGTGATTGATGATGAGGTCTTTTTGTGCTCGTTTGATGGAGAGCGTCAGAAGGTAGGGGCGATCTATCGTCGGCTAGATGATGATTTTCTCGATCCTGAAGAGTTCGAGACTGATAGCCTTATTGGGGTCAAAGGGATTGCGCGGGCATATCGTGCGGGTAATGTAGCTATTATGAACAGTATTGGAAATGGTGTTGCCGATGATAAAGGGATCTACTATTTCGTCCCACAAATGGTCAAATATTATCTAGACGAAGAGCCGATCCTCTCAAATGCTCCAACTTATTTACCCTATTATGAGAAAGATCGAGAATACGTATTGGCAAATATCGACAATCTTGTTATTAAAGATGTGGCAGAAGCGGGGGGGTATGGTGTTTTGTTTGGAGATCGTTTAAGCACTGAGAAACGTGCTGAGGTTATAGAGATGATTTTGGCAGAACCTCGCCGATGGATTGCGCAGGAGGTGATCGAGTTTTATGATTTGCCGTGTATGATGGAGGGGGGAATTGCTCCGCGCAAAGCCGATTTGCGCGCTTATGTCATCTATGGGGAAAATGTGACCGTCAGTATGGGTGGATTGACCCGTTATGCGATGGAGGAGGGGAACTACCTCGTCAATTCGTCCCAAGGGGGCGGTTTCAAAGATACATGGGTGGTGGAATTATGATAGTTGATGGTGTGGCGATTTCGGTCAATACGGCTGAGCGTCTTTACTGGTTTGGTCGCTATGTTCAGCGTGCGGAGACAATGCTCAAAGAGTTGGTAAACAGTTATGATTACGTGATCGATCGAGATTTTGAGGATGGACGTAGGCTCTATGAAAAATTGGGGATTAAGATCGAGTACAAAAATGCCCGTGATTTTCTTCAGCAGGGGGTGTATGGGAACCATGGTGGCAGTATCGAGCAAACAATCGGACGGGCACGGGAAAATGCGATTGAGACCCGACATTTGCTTGATCAGCGTGGATTTGCGACGCTTAACAAAATCCATAATCAACTTCGAGATGGGAGAGGATGCGCGGTGAGCCCGACCAATCTTGAGGAGATGATCGATGAGTGTAGTCTTATCTTGGGGATCTTTTCGACCGAGCTTGACCGCTCCCGCGCTTATCAGCTGATCCGGTTCGGTCAGCAGATCGAGCGATTTGATCTCATCCTCCGCCTGTACGGAGAGATTGAGATGGTGAGTGTCGATATCGACGTAATCAATACGATCGCCCGTCAACTCAACCGTCACTATCGCCCGATCAACGTAACGACTGCCAATATTTCAAAATTCTTAACTTTTTTGAACGGTGTCGTTAACCGGGTGATTCACAAAGATACGTGTGCTTCGGTATCTTCCCAAACACAATCATAAGTGGTGAAGGTATGAGTGTTATAGAAGAGGTCTTTGTGATCGATCTGCCGGTTGGGGAACAGTTTCGGATACAGAGATGTCGTTATATCCCTCAAAGCGGTGAGACCCTTAAGCGGATATCGATTGTAAGCGGTATTCACGGCGATGAGTTGGAGGGGCAGTATGTCTGTTATCTACTCGGTGAATGGTTGCGCGCCAATTCGGATAAGATCCAAGCGACTATCGATATTTATCCAGCGATTAACTCACTGGGGATCGATAGTATTACCCGCTCCATTCCATTTTATGATGTTGATCTCAACCGTATTTTTCCAGGGAGCAAAAACGATTTTCTCCCCGCTCAGATTGCCGATGGGGTACTTGGTGCGATGAAGGGTTCGGAGATTGCGATCGACATCCACTCTTCTAATATCTTTTTGCGGGAGATCCCACAAGTTCGGATTGCCAAATCTCAGGCAAAAACATTAGTACCGCTCGCCAACAAACTCAATATCGATTTTGTATGGGTGCATGATGCCGTAACGGTTTTGGAATCGACATTTGCCCATGCGATGAATAGATTGGGAACCAAAACCCTCGTTGTCGAGATGGGGGTGGGGATGAGGCTGAGCAAAGCATACGGTCATCAACTCCTCGATGGGATACTTAATCTGATGGCAGAAGAGGGTTTTTTGGCGATCGAACCACTTAATGTGAGAAAACCAATCCAATCGGAAGTTGGGGAGGTGGCGTATCTCAACGCCTCGTGTCCAGGGTTATTCGTCCCAGCGATAGAGCACTGTCAAATGATCCAAAAAGGTGATGTCGTCGGACATATCGTCGATCCCTTGAGTGGTCGAATACTAGATGAGGTTATTGCTCCCATCGGTGGAATACTCTTTACCCTTAGAGCCTACCCGATCGTCTATGAGGGTTCGTTGCTAGGACGCATTTTTGGAGAGAATGGATGAAACGACTCGAAATACTCAATTTGAAATCTCCAAACCGTGCCCCCCTCAAAGTGGAGGGGTTTTTGTTCGCAGAAGAGTCCAAAGGTCCCTCGATAGCAATTGTTGGATCGATGAGTGGGGATCACATCAATCAGCTCTATGTCGCCTCCCGTTTGGTTGAATATTTGCGCCAAAAAGAGGAAGAGGGGAAGATAGTGGGGAAAATCTTGGTGATTCCTGCGGTGAATACCTATGCCCTCAATATGGGGGAAATATTTTGGCCACTGGATAAAACCGATATTAATATGATGTTTCCGGGATACCATCTCGGTGAAACGACACAGAGAATTGCCGCAAAATTGTTTGAATCGCTCCAAGGGTATGATTATGGGATTATTTTGGAGGGGCGGCGTGATCAGGGGATGTGTCTACCATATGTCAAGCTGATCCAAAGCGGCTATGAAGACCTCGATTCTGCTCGTGATTTGGGGATGCGTTTTATCCATCACCGCCGTTACAGTCCGATCGAGACGGTAATGCTCCAATATAACTGGCAGTTATGGGAGACAAAAGCGCTATCGGTTGTCTTTGGTAACAATGGTTCAATTGATCCGGTCAGCTCCAAAGAGGTGCACAGCTCTTTGATCCGGTTTATGTCAAAACGGGGGATGCTAGATCTTCCTGTATTTGAGGGATTTTCGAGCAATGTGATCGAGCCGAAGCATATCACAGTACTCAAAGCTTCTCATGCCGGCATTTTTGAACCTCTCATCTCATGTGGTGCTACCATCGAAAAAGGGGATACATTGGGGTGGATTACCGATGCACTTAATGGAGAAAAGTTGGAGAGAATTGTGGCTCCGGTTTCGGGTGTATTGACCTGTCAGTATTCGTATCCACTGATTTTTCAAAACTCGATTGTATTT
>JACXUF010000044.1 GCA_014764105.1 Sulfuricurvum sp.
GATATGGCAGAAAACTCCCCTTTTGCCCTTGATTTCATCAAGTGCGTAAGGGCAGTTCTTTATTCGAAAATTGATCACCAACGGTCGGTGTATTTTTGGAAACAATCGCGACTGCAACAAACTCTAAGAGGGGTTTGCTGCAATTACTTATCTTTTTTAGTTTTTTGATGAAATATTTTCTTCCCCTTTTGATCACCATTGTCCCTTTTCTCATGGCGAATGAACCTCAACAATGGGGTGAAAATGTCACCGGAGTAGCAACCACATTCACGAGTGATAAAAAAGAGCTAGCCCTCACATTTGACGCGTGTGGAGGGAGTTTTCGTAGTTCCCAGTATGATGAACAACTTATCCAATTTCTAATCGACAACCGTATCCCTGCCACCCTCTTTATCAATGCCCGTTGGATCAAAAGCAATCCCGAAATTTTTGCCACCTTAGCCGCCAATCCCCTTTTTGAGATCGCCAACCACGGAACCGCCCATCGCCCCCTCTCGGTGAACGGAAAAAGCATTTACAATATCCCAGGAACCGCATCGGCTGAAGAGGTGAAAAAGGAAATCAACGCTAACGGCGAATTGATCGAAAAACTCACCGGAAAACGCCCCCTCTTTTTCCGCTCCGGAACCGCCTACTACGATGAAAAAGCGGTGAAAATCGCCCGTCAAAATGGAGTAGAAATCGGAGGTTTTAGTGTGTTAGGGGATGCAGGGGCAACCTTTAGCGCCGAAAAAGTTACTTCTCAGATTACCAATGCCAAAAGTGGCGACATAATCCTACTGCACATGAACCACCCTGAAAGTGGAACCTACAAGGGAGTTAAAGAAGCAGTTGTAAAGCTCAAAGAACAAGGGTTTAATTTCGTTCGTCTTAGCGACGTCATAGATCGCATCAATAGGCTACCTTAAGAACAGCAGCTCCCACCACTGCAAGATGACCCTTTTTTTGTGAACCATCCGCGCACGGTATGATAGGCGATAAGGGCGAGCAATATTCCAGCTGAGATTTGTTCTAAAATCCCGTGATGTTCATTCAAATCGACGTTCATGCGAACATCAAGCGAATCAAAACCTAAATCGATCAATGCCCCAAACATCACACTTCCTATCGCGATCACAGACAAATAGACTACCAATGAACGCATACCCAGTATCGATTTAACGACCCCCATCGTAACAGTATTGGTTGCCGGTCCAGCGCTCAAAAACACAAATGCCGCTCCAGGAGAGACACCCGAAATGATGAGCGATGCCGCTATCGGAAGCGATGCCGTTGCACAAACATACATCGGTGTGGCGATAGAGACGGCTATAATATACCCCAGGAGGCGGTTTTCACCAAAAAGTTCATGCAGGTTGGAAGGGATTGCAACAGTGATAAAAGCTCCGATCAGCAATCCCCAAAACAAAGGCTTTGAAAAGCTCCCCAGCAAGGTGATAAATCCGTAGCGAAACACCTCTAAAACTGAAAACGGTTTTCTGGATGAAACCGTAGGTGCTTTGGGCGTTTTGAGACTAAATATCGGTGCAGTGGTGCTGAAAGTAAAGCTTTTTTTCACCTCTTTGGGTTCAAAAAAATTGATGATGATCCCAGCCGCAATCGCCATAATCACTGAACTGCCGATCCGATAGAGGGTAAATGCCCACCCGAACATCCCAAAAGTAGCCAGTATCGAATCAACCCCTGTAATCGGCGTGGAGATCAAAAAGGTGAGGGTTGAACCTTTGGAAGCACCGTTTTGACGAAGCGATGCGGCAAAAGGGATGACACTGCACGAACACAGAGGAAGTGGGGTTCCATACAACGCCGCTTTGAATACTGAACGGTTATTGGAAGCACCCAAATGCTTTCGAATCCACTCTTCGCGAATGAGCTGATGCAACACCCCCGCTGCCAACAGACCAAACAGGATATAGACTCCCATATCGAGGCTCAGTGCCCAAAAAGCATTTCCAACCGTTTCCATTTAGACCTCCTAAGATCGATTGTTCTCAACCGTAATGTGAACCAACTCTTCATGAATCCCCAAGCGCTCTTTGAAATACTCCGGACTCACCTCTTCATCAGATAAAAGAGAGATGATTGCCGAGTATTTCCCTTTACCGGCATGCCATACATGCAGATCGGCAATCGTCGCTTCGATCGGGCTATTTTCAATCACCTCACGGATCTCTTCAACGACAGGGTCATCCATATGGGCATCCATTCAGAAAAATCATTTTTTAAATGACGATAATTATATGCATTCAGTGTTCATTGGGTAATTAATAAAATGGACTAATCTAAAGCTCTGTGCTGTAAGCAAAAATCACTACAATTCGTTATTACATTTCAGGATTTACTATGAACAAGACTCTCCTTGTCATCGAAGTCACGCTGGTGATGTTTGTGCTGTGTGGTCGCCATTTGGATTGGGTAAAAATTGGAGTCATTATGGGAGAGCAAAGCGAGGATGCTCAATGAGGTTATCTTGATCGATCTGGGAACTAAAATTTTTTTAAATCTGACTTTACGCACTTGATGAAATCAAGGGCAAAAGGGGAGTTTTATGCCATATCCGAAAGATATGGCAAGCTTTAGGGGGTTGTAGGGACATTTGTCCCTGCCACTTTACGGGCTTTGCTCGTAAAGTGCGTAACATCAGTTAAAATATTTAGAGGTGATTGAATCACCATCCATCCATTGCGTGATTATCATGTTTTGATTTTTTATAGCGGCGGGCATTTATCCGTTTTTCAAGCTGATTTTGGGCGTAAAACAGCTCCTCTTTGATCGTCTCGATATCGGTATCGCTTGCTCGGTAATCGAGAATTTTTTGCCCCAGTGCTTCGAGTTCAGTATATTCGTCCTTGTAGAGTTTCACCGCTTCATTTTGTTCTAAAAATCGAAAATTCATATCCACTTTTTGGTCATACTGCTCTTTGGTTGGTGCTTGTGCCTTGGAGAGCCACGAGATTATCCCACTGATAAACCGCCCAAGAAGACGAATATATCGAAGCCGTTTTGAATTTTCTTCTTTAGAACCTGCCATACAACCTCATATTAACTATAGAGAGATACAATACTGTCATTATACCTATTAGGAGCCAATATGCGCTTATCTTTTTTCTCACTATTATTAGCATTTACAACGCTTAGTGCCGACTATATCCGTCAGCCGATCGATCAAAAACTCCTCGATTCCAAAATCAAAATTATCGATATCCGTACTCCGGAAGAATGGAAAACTACAGGAGTGGTCAAAGGTTCCGTCCCTATCATGTTTTTCGATGAACAAGGGAACTACGATCTCAATGCTTTTGTTGGGAAATTGAACAAAGTGGTTAAAAAAGAGGAAAAATTTGCCCTTATCTGCAATAGTGGAAACCGCACTCAGGTACTCGGAAGTTTTTTGGGAAAACAGATGGGCTATAATGTTATCGACTTGCAAGGGGGAATTCAATATGCGATTCAAAAGAAAATTCCACTTGAACCCTACAAACCCAAACCGTAAATAATGCTCCGATTTTTATGGGTGTTGGTGACGCGGCTACTGCTCATAGCGGCGTTTATCGGAGTGATTGCAGGGGGGATTGGATATCTTCTTTATCTAATCCTAACGTAAAAAATCGAGTAAATCGATATACTCTTTCTCGATCACTCCAAGATTCTCCAGCATCCGCATTTCATCAATCTTGGGATTCTCACTCAAAAATTCTCGTCGCCACTGGATATTGTCTTGGAGCTCGCTGAGTCCGGTGGAGAGATACTCGATCATCAACTCGATATCGGCGCCCCGTACCACACCCTCCGTGTCCGCTTTGTAAAACAGCAGTGCATAATCTCCCGTTTCATGGGAAAATCGAAAATCTTCGGCGATGTTATGCACGATTGCTTTGATCCGTTCGTCTTTGATGAGTCGTTTAGCCATAACCAGCCTCCAAAAAAATAATGGCTCAATTGTAGTCGCTTTTGGTATAGGAGTTGCTTAGAATTTATTTCTTAAATCTAAACCCTAATTTTTCGAGTTGTTCACGTACTTTAGGGGCAATATCCCCTTGGAACTCCATCCACGACTCTTTGTACGCACCGCCACAGGCAAGTGATTTTTTGAGTGTTGAGAGGGTTGATTGGACAGACTCTTCGCTGAGGCAAAACGGTCCTATCAATGTAACGATCTTCCCTTTGCGTTTCTCTTTTCGGAAAACCAAACGGTGTTCAGTGGGTGTGAGGAGCTTGACAACCTTGGCATCTTTCTCCTCTTCTAAACTCCAACCATCACCCCATGAAGCCCCGAGATCAAGGTTGAGTTTCTCTCCTCGACTCATTGTATCTCTCCGCAATATTCAAACCGTTTGACCCCGTTTGGCATTATCTCAATAAACATTGTATAGGGTCGCACCCACAACCCACGCTCACCGTACAAAGGGCGATACACCACTAGATGTTCGAAGGTTTCAGAGTGTTTTGCCACTCCGATCACTTCATAGTATTTTCCTTTGTAATGGCGATAAAGACCACTTTTAAGCACGTTGTACCTTCTGAATCAGTGCGCTAATCCCCACCTGATCCATCAACTCCCCTTTATTTGCTTTGGAGAGGATCGAATTCATACAATACGTATTGTTGTCATATACCACTACAATCACCTCATCCCCCCCTTGGAGGAAATTGGTCTCCCCAAAATGGGTATAGCGGGTCGCTCCGATACTGATGATTGCCTGTGGAGGGTTATTTGCCTCTTTGAGATACGATTGAATCGGCTCTAATGGACCAAAATCGACCTGAGAGTTGATCTGGTTTTTCATCCAATCGATCAGCTTTCTGTAAAAGAAACTGTATCCAGTAAGTTCAACGTCTTCACCGTAGCGCATCAGCATCTCCTCACGTCGTAAAAAGGAGGCAATACGGTAGCTATCCATCACCCCCCCTTTCTCAAACCTATCAATCGGGATCAATGTGGGCGATAGCCCTTTGGATGCGACACCCCAGTTTTTTTTGTGGCTGATTTTGGATGCCCCCTCGATGCGCAAAGAGCAGTCATTGTAAGCTCCGAAAAATTTTGGGATAATCTCTGTGACGTTCCCCCTCTCATCATAGGTGAAATCACAAATGATAGCCACTTCGGGTTCAGGCTGGACATTACACTCTTGAGGCGGAAGGAGAATTGTATCATGACTAATCGGATGTACCCCTAGTTGCCCCTTGCGATTCGGGATATAAAAAGGGAACATCCCTTTGGGGCCGTTGGGATCTTCGGTGACGATATCTTTGAAATCGACACTTTCACCTGCTTGTTCGAGATGGAGAGCGAAGTTACCTGCTACCCCTAGACCGATAAAGTTTTTGTAGTCGTTCACCCAAAACTCCTGCTCACCATTTCTTAAAGATGACCGTTGGCCTTTGCTTCTGCAAATTCTTCATACGTTCCGACAAAATCGATATAACTTCCATCGGCATGAAGTTCGATAACACGTCCCGCAAATGCATCGAGCAGTTCACGGTCATGACTTACACAGATAACATTTCCGTCAAACTCATACAACGCTTCACCGAGCGCAATAATCGCTTCAAGGTCGAGGTGGTTGGTGGGTTCGTCGAGAACGAGGAAATTCCCCCCCTCTAGCATCATTTTAGAGAGCATCATGCGGTGTTTTTCACCCCCAGAGATTTTCTCAATACTCTTCTCTTGCTGTTCACCGTTGAAAAGCATCCGTCCCAAACAGTTGCGGATTTCACTGATATCGCGTTTGGGATCAAACGCACGGAGCCAATCATAGAGCGTTTCCATCCCTTTGATACGGTCAGTGGTGTCTTGAGGGAAATAGGAAGGCTCGATGGTTGCCCCCCATTTGATCGATCCTTGAGAAGGTTGAAGCTCCTCCATGATGATTTTGAGGAGTGTTGTTTTCCCCACACCGTTGGCTCCGATCACGGCGATTTTCTCACCAGGAACGATTTTGAGATTGACGTTTTTGAGTACTTCCAAATTGTCATAGCTATGTGATACATTAATTACATCGAGTGCTTCATCCCCCATTTGACGTTTAGCTTTAAACACGATGCTCGGGTCACGTCGTGATGAGGGCTTGATATCTTCGATCACCAATTTATCAAGCTGCTTTTGACGAGATGTAGCTTGTTTTGCTTTTGACGCATTGGCAGAGAAGCGGCGGACAAACGCTTCGAGTTGCTCTTTCTCTTTGAGTTTTTTGTCACGCTCCAACTGTGCTTGGTTCGCCATAACGGTAGATGCCAAATACCAATCATCGTAATTTCCGGTAAATTCACGAATCTTTTGAAAATCGACGTCAAGAATATTGGTGACAACGGAATTTAGAAAGTGTCGGTCGTGTGAGATAACAACCATTGTCCCCTCATGGCGTTGAAGCTCATGTTCTAGCCATCCGATCGTATCGATATCAAGGTTATTTGTCGGCTCATCGAGGAACAAAACATCTGGTTTCGGATAGAGAACTTGAGCCAAAAGGACTTTGAATTTATCAGATGAGGGGAGGGTTGACATCAAATCGTGATGATGTTCTGCAGCGATTCCGACGTTTTCGAGGATTTTTGCGATTTGAACATCGTATTCATACGTCGGATCCTCTTCACAACAGATCATCTCCAGTTCGGCGAGACGGTCATTGATTTTGTCGTCTTCAAAATCGCCCGTCGCATAGAGGTGCTCTTTCTCTTTGATCGCGTCATAAAGGCGTTTGTTCCCCCACAACACCGCATCGGCAATAGTGAAATCTTCGAACGCGAACTGATTTTGCCCCAAAACACCCACCTTAAGACCCGGCTCAATAGAGACCTCCCCTTCATACTCCTTGATCTCACCGCTGAGGATTTTCAAAAAGGTGGTTTTCCCCGCACCGTTGGCACCGATGAGACCGTAACGTTTGTTGCGGTCGAGCTTGAGGTTGATCCCCTCAAATAAAATTCGGCTACCGAAGCGCATTGTTAATTTTGTAACTTGTACCATTGCAAAACTCTTTACGTAAAAATGACCCTATTATAGCCAAAATTAACTAATTGATTCCTAATATTGTTTGGGAAGCATGTTGTTTGAACTATAATAAATATAAATAACATAATCACAAAATTATCACTTTTATGATTTCATCCAAACCGAAACACCTTTTGTGATGGTTTAAATTGTCTCCATGAGGGTATCGTCATGTGAAGATGGGTGGAGTAGCCTCTTTCAAGCCATCAAAATGTTGAAAAATATCTAAAATCCAAAACCTTATTTTACCCTCTCCATATCGGAGATGATGAATAGAGCATTCTACCCCGTTTCAAAAATAAAATTTTTCTCCTTAAAATGGTATTCTTGTAAAGAATAAGCAGCGCTTTAGTATTAATAATGAAAATAAAATTATTTTTAACATTGACATAAGATTCGAATGGCTACAATGTGCCAAGGATTATGCAGGTTATAGTTCGATTTTCTCACGGAGCACAATGTGATATAAATTTATGTCGGGAATATTCCCTACGGCAAAAAGGAAAACGATCTTAAAGATCTTTTCGGAACATATGGTGAAGTTAGTTCAGTTAAATTCGTAAACGAGAAAGAGACTGGTCGTTTCCGCGGGTTCGGTTTCGTTGAAATGGCGAACAAAGATGAGGCTGAAAGAGCGATCACCGCCCTAGAGGGTAACGATTTCGGAGGACGTACGCTTCGTGTTAACGAAGCTCGCCCACGTGCTCCACGTCCTCCACGAGAGCGTTGGTAATCACACTCATGAAGCCCCTAGGGGGTTTTATTTCTTACTTTTGACCCCAAAAAAAATTTCGATTATATTATGTAACTGCCCTCGCACTTGATTTCATCAAGTGCGCAAGGACAGTTATTAACGACGCGTTGTGAGGCTCAAAAAACGTATGAAAAATAGAAAAATGATGGTTATCGGTTTCATTACTGCCGCAGCGATAAGCGTTGCCCTCTCTACCACACTGTTTGCAAAAAATAATGTTACAGAACCTGCTAAAACCTCTGTAGAAGCCTCCCGTCTACAGTCGTTAGCCAAATTTACCAAAGTGCTCGGGATCGTCGAACAATACAACGTCGACGGACTCACCATCGATCAATTGATCGATAAATCACTCCAAGGGCTCCTCTCCAATCTCGATGCTCACTCCACCTACATGGACAAAAAAAGCTACGATAATCTCAAAAGCCAAACCGACGGCGAGTTCGGCGGACTGGGGATTACCGTCGGTATGCGTGATAATGCCCTTACCGTTATTGCTCCTATTGAGGGGACTCCTGCTGATAAAGCAGGGATCAAAGCGGGAGACGTCATTGTAAAAATCAATGATAAAGCGACTCTCAATATGACCATCGATGATGCAGTAAGTCTCATGCGGGGAGCCCCGAAAACTCCGATCGATCTCACCATTGTTCGTAAAGGCTCTGCCGAACCACTCAAATTTCATATTATCCGCGATATCATTACCGTCGAATCGGTCTATACACGCACCATTGGAAGGAATATCCTCTATATCCGTGTCACCAGTTTCGATAAAAAAGTCGCTAGCGATGTAAAATCGTCGATCAAAAAACACGCCAAAAACACCCAAGGGATTATCCTAGACCTCCGTAACAATCCTGGTGGACTACTCGATCAAGCGGTTGAGCTTACCGATCTATTTGTTGATGAAGGGGTCATTGTATCTCAAAAAGGGCGCAACAAAGCCGATGACGTCAGCTACAGTGCCACCAAAAGTGCTACTGTTACCCATCTCCCTCTTGTCGTCCTCGTCAATGAAGGCTCAGCTAGTGCCTCTGAAATCGTAAGCGGTGCATTGCAAGACCTTAAGCGGGGCGTTATCGTTGGAGAGAAGACCTTCGGAAAAGGGTCTGTTCAAGTGGTGATGCCGGTGACTGAGACAGAAGCAATCAAGCTCACTGTCGCCCGATACTACCTCCCAAGCGGACGTACTATTCAAGCCATCGGAGTTGTTCCAGACATCGAAGTTGTCGCAGGCGAGATCAAAAATCACGATAAGTCATTTAACATCAAAGAGGTTAATCTTAAAAAACATCTTGAAAATGAATTGCCCAAAGATGATGGTATGCTTGATGTTACTGAAGCAAATGCTACCAATAAAACCATTATTACTACCGATCAGCTGAATAAAGATATTCAGCTCAAAGAGGGTGTTGATATTATCAAAGCTTTAATCATAGTCAAAGGAAAGTAACCATGGAAAAACGCGATCTAATCTACGAAGGTAAGGCTAAGCGCCTCTTTGCGACCGACAATCCTAATTTAGTTATAGCCGAGTTCAAAGATGATCTGACCGCATTCAATGGTGCCAAAAAAGATAACGAAGTGGGGAAAGGGGCGTTGAACAATAAAATTTCAACCGAACTTTTCAAGATACTCGCTAAAAATGGTGTAGAGTCTCACTTTGTCGAAATGCTAGATGATAACCATATGCTCTGCAAAAAAGTAGACATCATCCTCATCGAAGTGATCGTCCGCAACATCGCTAC
>JACXUF010000045.1 GCA_014764105.1 Sulfuricurvum sp.
TTTATCGGTTTATTCGGAACCGTTGTGTCGATCTTGGATACCTTTGATCATATCGGTCAGGCCAGCGGAACGATGAGTATTATCGCCTCAGGGGTATCAGATGCGTTAGTTGCAACAGCATCGGGGATTTTTGTTGCCATTTTTGCTTATACGTATCATCAAATATTGAAGCGTAAAGCATTCGAACTCTCAGGTCTAATTCGTATGCAAGGGGATGCTCTCCTCTCACAAGAGGGGTAATCATGTTTGATTGGGATGAAAAGCCAGAACTCAATATTACCCCCTTAGTGGATGTAATGTTGGTATTGTTGGCAATTTTGATGGTGATTTCTCCCAATATTGTCTATGAGGAGCTGATCCGTCTCCCTCAAGGTTCAGCACAACAAGAGATCACTGAGAAAAAAGAGATTGAGATCTCTATTTCGGATCAGAGGAAAATCAAAATCGGCAGCAATCAATATATTTTTGAAACCTTCGCTGATGATTTTATCCGTTTGGCTCCTACGTATCCGAATGATTCAACGGTTCGAATTAGTGCTGATGGTCGTCTAAATTATAGTGATGTTATGTATATTTTATCGGTTGTTAAAAAAGCCGGTTTTCACAATGTCTCTTTGGTTACCGCTCAATAGTGTATCTATTTTCAAGGTTTTCACAATGAGGACTTTCTAAATGGATACCAATCACGAACGCTACTTTTTGCTCAGTGGTTTTATTTCTATCGCCTTTTTTGCACTATTGCTATTTCTTGCAGGTTTTTCTCTTTTTCACTCGCCAAAAGTTGAGCAATCTGCAATGATCCAAAACGATGTTATTCAAGTTTCCATTTCTATGGAGGAGACTCAGCCGCAATCCATCAGTACTCCTGAACCTCTCGTAGAGGAACCCGTGGAAAATAGTATCGAAATGCCCAAATTGACTCCACAAAAAGAGTCTGTTCCAGAAATATCCGATCTTTTTTCTCACGTAAAGACTGAGAAAATACCTAAGAAATCTCAGGAGGATGCGAAACATCAAGATGAACTCAATGTACTCGAAAAAGAGTTATCAGAACAAAAAGATTCTCCACGGATTTCGGATAGGGTAAGCAAGATTGAACTTGCAAAACCCTCCATTAAAATGATTGTTCAGGGGGGATCAACCGGACCGGTCGTTAACGAATACCATGCTAAGATTCAAGGATTGGTTTACACCTATTTTCGACCACCCAATGACTCTATTGGGCAGAGTGCTCGTATTCGGATGAAAATTAGTGCATCTGGCAAATTGATCGCCTACAGCGTTCTTCGTCAAAGTTCTTTGAATTCATTTAACCATGAAGTTGAATGGTTGAAGGATCGGCTTAGCACAATTGGATTCCCTGAACATCCAGAAGGGAGGGAAGCGGTCTTGGAATTTATATTAACCGCCAAGGAGTAATCGTTTGAAATTTTTAGTCATTTTTTTAACTTTTATCCATCTTGCTTGGAGCGCTGATGCAACATTGGAAGTAATCAAAGGGGTTGAAGGGCTTTCCCCGCTGGCAATTGAAGATGGATCTGCGCAATCTAGTGAAGTTGGTATAGCGTTTTCAAAAATGTTGGCTGCGGATATGAATGTTGTATCACTCTTTAGTGTAGATGAAAGCTATGCCACAGCCCCTTTTGATTCTCTTGATCCGGCTCCTTCGCACAAAGGGGCAAAATATATTTTGCGCTATCGTTTGGTTAATGACGGGGAAGGCGGGATAAGAGCAGATATTAAATTACTGCAAGAAAATCAAGAGCTTTTCATCAAAAGCTATGTGTTAAAACAAAGCGAGATGTTGGTGTTTTTGGCACACTTTATAGCGTATGATATTAATCATCGCTTGGGCGGAGCACCAATGGATTGGATTAAACGGAAAGTGATTTTTGTCCGTTTAACCAGCCCAAGACGCTCTGAAATTGTTGTTTCGGACTATACCCTCTCGTATCAAAAAGTAGTTTTAAAAGGGGGGATGTATGGTTTTGCTAAATGGGCAAACCGTGAACAGAGCGATTTTTATTATACGTCACTCTCCGATTTTAAACCGACGATTTATAAAATGAATCTCGCAAGCGGAAACAAGCAAAAGATTATAAGTTCGGATGGAATGGCGGTGTGTTCGGATGTCAGTGAAGATGCTAAAAGGTTGTTATTGACTTTGGCACCTAACGGACAGCCCGATATCTATCTTTATGAGACGCAATTGGGGAATAAAACCAGATTGACCGATTATTCTGGTATTGATGTTAACGGTCAGTTCATGGGTGATGGTTCTATCGCGTTTGTGTCGAACCGATTTGGCTATCCAAATGTTTTTTCTATGCGTATTGGTTCAAGTGCTATATCCCAATTGGTATTTCAAGGTAAAAACAACTCATCACTCAGTTCCTACAAAAACTTTTTGGTTTATAAAGCACGTGAGAGTGGTGCCGGATATGGGGGTAATGCTTTTAACCTCCATCTCCTATCGCTAAACTCTGGAAATGTCAAACGACTCACCGCTAGCGGTGAAAATGATTTTCCAAGATTTTCTCCAGATGGTGAAGCGATTTTGTATATAAAACAAGAGGGTTCGCGAAGTTCGATAGGGGTAATCCGCTTTGGATTGAATAAAAGTTTTGTATTTCCCCTTAGAATCGGGAGAATTCAATCGATTGATTGGTAAAGTTAACGGTTTTTGCGATAAAATTACCAAACATAAAATCATGAGGTGAGAACAATGGTGAAAAATATTGCTTTTTTAAGTGCTACGGTAGCGATGCTCGTATTGAGCGGATGTACAACGAAAGAGCCTGCTATCGATGCAACGGCACATTCTACAGGTAGTGCAACTAACACTGGAACCAACCCAAATGTTGTTTCTACAAGTTCAACGGATAATAATGCGGTGATTGCTCCAATTGCTAATGTTAATGCTGTTTCTACAAGTTCAACGGATAATAATGCGGTGATTGCTCCGATTGCTAATGCTAATGATGTGGCATCAGCTGCAGTAAACGGTGCAAATGGATCGGATGGTGCTTTGGTGAGTATCTTGTTTGATTATGATCAATTTAATATCCGTGAAGATATGCAACAGCCGATGAGTCAAAATAGCAGATTGGTCAAAGGTAAAAATGTGAAATTGGAAGGTAATTGTGACGAATTCGGTAGCGATGAGTACAATTTTGCCCTAGGACTTAAACGTGCGACAGCGGTTAAAAATGCTTTGGTCAATAACGGTATGAATCCAGACTCAATCACTATGGTCAGTTTTGGTGAAAGTAATCCTGTATGTTTAGAAAAAACGCAAGAGTGTTGGGCAAAAAATCGTCGCGTAGATTTCAAACTTCCATAAATGCGTTTTATAACATTTTCTATTTTATTTCCTCTTGGTCTTTTTGCATCGGAACCTTCTGTATTCGGTGCAGGTGATCTTAATAACCCTAATCCGTACGGTTTAACGCACGAAGAGAAGTTGATCCTTGAAAATAAAAAAGAGCTCCAAGCCGTCATTCAAAAAAACAATGCCCAAGGGGTAAAAGTAGAGACGGTTGCTGAGCGTTTGGATGGGATGCAGGGGATTATCGAAGGGTTAGGACAAAGATCAAATGAGCAGAGTCTAGCCATTCAAAAACTCCAAGAGCAGATGATCTCAGATACGAATACAAGTGAGAGTTTGGATAATCTAAGTAAACAAGTTGCTGCAAATACTGAAAATATCGCGCAGTTCAAGACATTGCTTGAAGAACTTTCGGTGCTGGTGGATGGAATTAATGTCAATTATGTGACGAAAGATCAATTTGCTCAGTTGCTCAAACAATTAAAAATCAATGTGCCCAACGCTTCCGCTTTGGTCAAAATGGATAACAAAACGATTGAGCAAGAGGGGTATAAGCTTTTTGATCAGAAAAAATACACTGAAGCGCAAGGTTATTTTGAGCAGATGGTACAAAAAAAACATAAAGTGCCAGAGGCACTTTTTATGATTGGTGAGAGCTATTTTGAGCGGAAAAAGTACAAAGAGGCTATAGCCTATTATAAAGACAGTGCTTCTCGAAACGAAAAGGCACTTTATATGCCGACCCTCTTGCTTCATTCGGGTATTTCCATGGAAAAATCGGGGGATAGTGCTACCGCAAAAGCGTTTTATAGTGCTACGATCTCTAAATTTGGCGGTAGTGGTGCCGCCAAAGAGGCGCAAGAACGTCTTTCTAGGGTAAAATAATTTACCTTTCGCTATAAACGGCTGTTTTCAGCATCACCATAGGTAAATGTGCTAAAATCGCACAATCTAAAGTTAAGGTATTAAAATGGCAATCGAAAATAATCAAATCGTATCGATTGAATACGAAGTGCGTGATGGCGGAAACGTCGTAGATAGCAATGTCGGCGGGCGCCCGCTTACATTTATGTTCGGTAAAGGGCAAATCATCCCCGGTCTTGAAAACGGTATTGCCCACATGAATATTGGAGAAAAAGGTGATGTGTTTGTCAAAGCAGTTGATGCGTATGGCGAGTACAACGACGAAGCACAACAAGAGCTTCCGCGTGAACAATTTGCCGGTATCGATTTGAATATTGGTATGACATTGTATGGACAAGGTGAAGACGGCGGTACGGTTCAAGTTATTGTTAAAGATATCAAAGATGATACCGTTGTGATCGATTTTAACCACCCTCTTGCTGGGAAAGATTTGATGTTTACTGTATCGATTTTAAATGTTCGTGACGCATCGGCTGAAGAGGCAATGACTGGTATTCCAGCGGAGAACAAAATGAGTAATAGCGGATGTTGTGGAAGCGGCGGTAATCACGGCTGTGGATGCCACTAATTTTCTAACCGCTTCGGTCGCTTCGGTTGAAGCGTTTAAGACCGCTAATCTCCTCAAAGGGTTGGGGGTCAATGCTATCATCTTCGGTGAACGAGGGGTGGGGAAACTCACCCTTGCCCGTTACATTCTCCCACATGCCCCCGTTATCAACGCCGCCAATTTTGATGAATTATTAGATGCGATAGAGACTCACAGAGAGGTTATTATCCGCAGATTGGATAATGTTGCGAATCTCAAACGTTTGATTGAAGCGATCCAAAAAACAGGTACTCGCGTTATTGCAACGGGGGGAGGGCGTTACTCGCAAGATCAACTCGATGAGATTTTTACGATTCGGCTTGCATTGCCGCCTATTTCGGAGCGTTTGGAAGATGTGCATGTTTTGGTCGAAGCGTTTGTGCAAGAGGCTTCAGAGATGTTTGGAAAGTCTGAACCATTTGATTATGAAGGTTTTGTCCCCGATTTGAGCGAAAATGCCATCTCCCTCCGACGCCAAGTTTATTTACACTATTTGTTTGATAGTATCAACGAGCACGATTTGATGGAGATTATGGAACACTATCTTAAGGGTAAATTGGGAAGCAATAACGATTACAGAGCCTATCTTCATCTATATGAAGTCCCATTGATCAGAGCAGGTATTAAACGGTTCAAATCGCAGTTGCAACTTTCGGAACGGTTGGGGTTGAATCGTAACACATTGCGCAAAAAAATTGCTGATCATGCAGAATATCAACTAGAATCGAAGGAAACATAATGTCACAAAAAATTGCAATGATTTTTCCAGGTCAGGGATCGCAAACCATCGGAATGGGGAAATCGTTTTATGAAAACAGCCCATTGGCACGAGAGATGTTTGAGAAAGCGGGAGAACGGATCGGTATTGATTTTACCAAACTCTTATTTGAGGAGAATACCCAACTTGATCAAACCGAATATACTCAGCCTGCCATTTTGCTCATCTCTATGATTGCCTATAAATTATTTCAAGAAACACGTCCTACTGATGCGGTAATGTTTTTGGGGCACTCTTTGGGTGAATTTAGTGCTTTGTGTGCGAGCGGTGCAATCGATTATGTTGATGCGGTTGAACTCGTCCATAAACGTGGAAAATTGATGGCGCAGGCGTGTGAGAGTATCAATGCGGGGATGATGGCTATTCTAGGTTTGGATGATGCCGTTGTTGAAGAACTTTGCGTAAAGGCAAACAACGAAGGGAAAAAAGTGTGGCCTGCCAACTACAATCAAGCGGGGCAACTGGTCGTTGCGGGGATTAAAGAAGATTTGCAAAGTATGGAGAGTCTATTTAAAGAAGCGGGAGCTAAGAGAGCCTTGCTTTTGAATATGTCGATTGCCAGCCACTGTCCGTTGTTGGAGAGCGCGATGGCACCGCTAGGTGAAGCGATGGAAATAATGGTGAAAGATACATTCAGTGCTCCAATCATCTCCAATGCTTCGACAACACCATACTCGACGAAAGAAGAGGCGATTGAGCGCCTCAAAATTCAGCTTGTTCAACCGGTAAAATACAAACAATCGATTGAAGCGATTGCGGGTGATATCGAGTTGATGATTGAATTTGGTAATGGAGCGGTTCTCAAAGGGTTGAACAAACGCAATGCCCCTAATGTCGAGACATTGGGAATCTCCGATATGGATTCTTTGACCAAGGTATGTGAAACACTCGCATGAAAATAGCTCTCATACAATCCGCACCGAAGCTCAACCGTTCCAATTTGGACGATGCTGTTGGTTTGATTGACAAATATCACGATGCGGATGTGGTAGTCTTCCCTGAACTCGCTCTTAGCGGTTATTTGTTGCAAGATAAGCTTTTTGAAGATGCGTGGAGTGTGGAGGAGTTGGATATTTTAGCCTCCAAAAGCGAACAATGCGATATTGTTATCGGTGCAGCCTTGTGGGATGAGGGAAAGGTGTATAACAGCGCTTTATATTTTTCCAAAGGACGACTGATTCATATTCATCATAAAAATCATCTTCCCACTTATGGGATGTTCGAAGAAGGGCGCTATTTTGTCTCTGGTGAGTCGATAAAATCGTTCGAAACAGCTTATGGGAAAGCAATCATGGTTGTTTGTGAGGATTTATGGCGTGCTGAGACGATTGCCACAATTTGTGCCAGTGATGCTGAAATTGTTTATGTCCTATCTGCTTCACCCGCACGTGGATTTAATGAGGGGACGTTAGAGATCGAATCTCAATGGGATGCCCTTTTAAAATCGACCGCATTATTGAGTCATAACTATGTGGTTTTTGTGAATCGTGTGGGGTTTGAAGATGGTTTAGGATTTTGGGGCGGGAGCCGTGTCATTACCCCAATGGGGGAGTGTGAGTATGTTTCGGATAAATTTAAGAGACAAAACAGTGTCGTTGAGCTGAGCCATGCTCTCCAAAAATTGGGACGTTATTTGTTCCGTAATTCATAAAAAGTAGGTAAACCATGAAAATTGCGATTATGGGTGCAATGCGCGAAGAGATTGAACCGATTTTAAATACCCTCGGAGAGTATACGAGTGAAGAGTATGCTGGTAATGTTTTTTACCGAGCCGAATATGCGGGGCATGAACTGGTTATTGCCTATTCCAAAATCGGGAAAGTGTTTTCGGCGATGACTGCATCGGTAATGTTGGAGCGTTATGGGGCAAAAGTGCTTTTGTTTAGCGGTGTTGCAGGAGGGATCAGCAAGGATTTGAAAATCGGTGATTTGATTATGGCCAGCAAACTCTGTCAGCACGATGTAGATATCACCGCTTTCGGTCATCCAGATGGATTTATCCCTGAGAGTTCTGTTATGATCGGATCGGATGATGATCTTCGCTCGCTCGCATCTGAAATAGCGGTGGATATGGGGATTGATCTGTATGAGGGGATAATCGCTACAGGTGATCAATTTGTCGCATCCTCTGAACGTAAGTCTTGGATCGGAAAAACGTTTCATGCTGATGCGCTGGAGATGGAGGGGGCAAGTGTGGCGTGCGTATGTCATAACTTTGGCGTTCCGTTTTTTGTTCTCCGAGCCATTAGTGACACTGCTGATGGCTCAGCGGATGTTGATTTTGATACATTCTTGCAAAGCTCTGCACAAGTGAGTGCAAAATTTATTTTAGAGATGGTAAAGCGGCTTGGCGATTAAACTCAGCAAAAAAATTATGAGCAAAATCGGTCGTACCAATGCCGAGTTTGGTCTGATCGAGGAGGGGGATAAAATCCTTGTGGGTTTGAGTGGCGGGAAAGATTCCCTCACCATGATTCATGCGTTGATGGAACAACAGCGTCGCGCCCCGTTTACATTCGAGCTTATTGCCGTTACGGTGACCTATGGGATGGGGGAAGATTTATCGACATTGGTTGCCCATTGTGCGGAACATGGGATCCCCCATCGTGTGTATGAGACCAATACGTATGAAATTGCCGCTGACAAGATACGGCAAAACTCCTCGTTTTGTAGTTTTTTTTCCCGTATGCGTCGCGGAGCATTGTACAGTGCCGCCAAAGAACTCGGGTGTAATAAAGTAGCTTTGGGTCACCATTTAGATGATGCGGCGGAGAGCTTTTTTATGAACTTGATCTACAATGGGCACATGAGGGCTTTAGCGCCTAAATACCGAGCCAGAAACGGTCTTATCGTCATCCGTCCTTTGATACAGTTGCGGGAACGCCAGCTTGCCGCTTGTGCGCTGGAAAACGAGATGCCGACTATCGGCGATGAAGCGTGCCCGTCGATGCGTTTTGATGTCAAAATGCCTCATGCCCGTGCAAGTATGAAAACGATGCTTTTCGAGATGGAGCAAAAATACCCTGATCTGTTTGTCTCTATAAACTCAGCTTTCGGTCATATTAGTGATGACGCTTTTTTTGATAAAGGGCGCTTTAGCGTCTGATCTCTTCGTAATCACTCCGTTTTTGACGTAAAAAGTCGATCAATCGATCTTGATAAATTTTGGAGTCTTGGTCGTGGGTGCATTCGCGAAGTTGTTCTAGGTGATCGGGTTCGATTTTAAGAGCATACCTCGGAACCATCCGTAGTTCTTGGATCACTTCAATCAGTAACGGCTCTTCTCCCAAATGTTTTTTTGTATGGACTGACTTGATGTACTCTTTGACAGTGATAATCAGTGCATTGGCTCTATCACCCTGCTGATAGATATTAAAGGCAATTTCCTCTAAAGTACTCTCATAGTGACTAAGTGGTTCACTGGAACCGGCAATAAATAACGCATAAATTTTTGCCCGAAACTTTAACGATGAGTGGTGATACACGAATATCTCTCGAAACGCGTTAAAGAAGTAGTTTCTAACTCTTCGAATCACCTGCATACCCCTCTATTTTTTGTTATTATAGCGTAATAAAGCAACGGCTTTATGATCGGCAC
>JACXUF010000190.1 GCA_014764105.1 Sulfuricurvum sp.
GAATTGATTAAGTATAATGCGGGTCTTCAAATGTAGAGAGGTGGCCGAGCGGTTGAAGGCGCACGCCTGGAACGCGTGTGTAGGGCAACCTACCGAGGGTTCGAATCCCTTCCTCTCTGCCAGAAACCCTACTTCTATGCACATAACAAATATTCGTTTTAGAATCTACAATTCTTTCTGTACAAACAGCTTGGATTATTTCACTATTTTTAAATCCAACGCGGAAATATGCTCTTTAAGCGGCTCTTTGCATGAAAACCACACGGGTTTGCTTTCAATGAGGTGGACCCCATTTTCAAACAACATGCTAAGATGACTTTTTAGACATAGGAGCGAGAAATATGGGAGCAGCGAAACGTAAAGTACATTCTGCGGAGTTTAAAGCAAAAGTGGCATTGGAGGCGATCAGAGGCGAGAGCACCTTGGTAGAAATGGCGAGCAAGTTTGGTGTCAACGTCAACCAGATATCCAAATGGAAAAGAGAGGCGCTTGAGGGCATGAGCGATATTTTCTCAGGGAATACGACAAAGAGAGATGATGCCTATGAGAAACAGATTGAAAAACTCCACGCCAAGATCGGTCAGCTCACCGTAGAGCGCGATTTTTTAGAACGGGTCTCCAAGCTGTGAGCAAAGTGCGGAGACGGGAGATGGTCGTCACGGATGACAACAAGCTCAGTATCGCCAGGCAGTGTGAACTGCTCAGCATCAGCAGAAGCGGCATCTATTACAAAGCCCAGGGCGAAAATCCGCTCAACCTCAAGCTGATGGCGCTGATCGACGAACAGTTTCTTGAGACCCCATGGTACGGAGCCAGGCAGATGACACGTCATTTGCGACGCCAGGGCTATGACGTGGGGCGCAAACGCATACGCCGCCTGATGCGGAGGATGGGACTGCACGCCATCTACCAGGAGTCAAAGACGACGGTGCCCAATCCAGGTCACAAAGTCTATCCCTACCTGCTGCGTAACCTTGACATTGCCAGACCCAATCAGGTGTGGTGTACCGATATCACCTATATCCGTATGCAAAAAGGGTTTTTGTATCTGGTGGCCATCATGGACTGGCACTCCAGAAAACTCCTCTCCTGGCGCCTTTCCAACACCATGGATACCGACTTTTGTATTGCAGCACTCGAAGAAGCGATTGAAAAACACGGTACGCCGGAGATTTTCAATACGGATCAGGGCAGCCAGTTCACCAGCATGAACTTCACGGACGTGCTCAAACACAACAACATCAAAATATCCATGGACGGCAAAGGCAGATGGATGGACAACGTCTTTATCGAACGCCTCTGGCGCTCTTTAAAGTATGAGTGTGTCTACCTGCAGGCATTCGAATCAGGATCACAGGCTAAAGAGAAAATCGGTCAATGGATAAAGTATTACAACACTCAAAGAGCTCATTCAGCTTTTGGAGAGAAAACCCCGTTTGAGGTATACTATGATTTGCCGGTTAACGGCACGTTGGACAATCAGGTGGAGCATGCTGCATGAATCAGGCAGTACCTCTTAATTTCACCGCATTGTTGTCTAAAATCT
>JACXUF010000046.1 GCA_014764105.1 Sulfuricurvum sp.
AAGATCATCTTTGAAATCATAGTCGATGACATTAGTTCCCATCGATGATAGGATTTTCATCTTGCTCTATTAGGAAACCTCCATTGCTTTACAAAACTGCCTGAGACTCAAATCCACTTTTTTGTACCCTTCGATCAGAAGCGAGGTTTTAAGCCCCTGAGAGACAATCATATCATCAAATGCGATGGCGATCCCAATAGGGGTGCTACGTTTGGTGATCATAGCAAACTCGTGGTTTTTCATCGCGTTGGTAAAGATGGAGGGGTTGGTCTGAAGTTATCGTATCCCTATGGTTTGCACGATCACCCCTTCGTATATACATCTGATAGTATAATAGCATGGTTTTGAAAGAATTTGCCAAAGTGAAATGTTTATTTTGTTTGTCTATGCCGAGAAGTGATGTTATTATTCAAGAGACGATTTTAAAATCTGAGGGACTACCTTGTTGACCACATCGACTGGGATTGCAAATCCCACTCCAGCGTAAGCACCTGAAGGGCTAAAAATTGCGGTATTGACCCCGATTAGACGTCCAGCACTGTCGAGTAGCGGTCCACCCGAATTGCCCGGATTGATGGCGGCATCTGTTTGGATGAGGTGGTGGATCACTGAGTTTTGATCGCCGATACTGCGATCGAGAGCGGAGACGATCCCAGTGGTAAGGGTCCAGTCTAACCCGAACGGATTGCCGATGGCGTAGACGTTTTGTCCCACTTTGAGATCATGACTCGTTCCGAGTGCAATTGGGCGAGGCGGTTTAAAGGTGACATCGATTTTGAGTACTGCCAAATCGATTTCGGGGGCAGTGCCCACTAATGAGGCGGGATAATCGCGCCCGTCACTGAGACGGATATTGGCGGAGTTGGCTTGGGAAATGACATGGTAGTTGGTGACGATATGCCCCGCTTCATCCCACACAAATCCCGATCCTGTCCCTCGCGGGATATTGTAGACGTTGCGTGTCCAAACATCGACGACCGATTGGGTGGTGGAGATGTAGACGACCGAATTTTTGTTCGTTTCAAAGAGTCGAATAGTCTGGTTTTCGTGGCTGGAGAGTGGAGGACGCTCTGTGATGGGGCGGGGCTCGGTGCTAATGAAATACTCACGAACCGCTTGAACGATTTCCCATCCGATGATTACAGATACGACAGCGATAAGAAACCCTACAAAACGGTTTGATTGTTGAGACTCCATATTGCTTCCCCCTCAGAGAAATTGGCTACGTATAGTGTAGCCAAAAACTCCAAGAAGTGTTATTTGACTGCAATTGACTTTGTCCCTTTGGCTTTGGCAAGTTTGGGGATGATTACTTCCAATACTCCATTCTCGCTGCTGGCATCGATGTTTTCGATATCGGCATCGTCTGGGAGGGTGAATGAGCGAGAAAATTTTCCAAAACGAGTTTCGATCCGGTAATAATCCTCTTGCTTGATCTCCTCTTTTGTGTGGCGTTCACCCCTGATGGTGAGGACATTCTCTTTGAGATCAATTTTGATATCCTCTTTTTTAACACCTGGCAAGTCGACGTCTACATGATATGCAAACTCCCCCTCACGGGTATTGACGCTGGGGGTAAAGGTCGATACGTTCTCTTCAGATGTGGCAGACCGATTGCCAAAGAGGCGGTTTTCGATTTCACGAATCTCTTTAAACGGGTAGTAAGGTGTAAGCAGCATGATAAACTCCTCTATAAAAATTGATTTTACTATTTGATGTTACCCACTTTACGTTCATAGCCCGTAAAGCATCAGGGACAAATGTCCCTACAACCCCATAAAGCTTGCCATATCTTTCGGATATGGCAGAAACTAGACTTTTTGCCCTTGATTTCATCAAGTGCGTAAAGTCAGTTACTCTGAAAGTTTAGTCGATTGTATTCATAGTTGTCTGCCACCTAAGTAGCATATTCTATAAATTTAATCTAATTGATCGAGAATTTTTTCCAAATCGGTGAGGATAATCTGTTTTCGCGCGATGTCGATAACCCCTTCATGTTTGAGTTGTTGGAGATTGCGGTTGACCACTTTGCGAACACTTCCCACCAACGCTGCGAGCTCTTCATGAGAGAGGTCGTTGATCAGTGCGAGTGAATTTTTATCCTCTTTATCAATGTTGCGGGCGAAGAGTCTCAAGAGGCGGTGATAGACATCGTAGAGCGAGAGATCGACAGCGAGATCTTCCATCCGTCGCATCTGTTTTCCTAGATAAGGGAAAAAATAGCGGTTGAAAGCGGGATTGGTCTCGATCAGATCACGGATATGGCGGATAGGGACTTGTATCACTTCTGAATCTTCGAGGACAGTTGAGGTGTATTCGTGAGCATTGCCATCAAGGAGGGTGATGACATCGAACATATCTCCCCGTGTGAGGAGATAGATGGTCTGTTCTTTGAGCATATCGAGATTAAGTTGAGAGATTTTGATTTTTCCATACATGATGAAATAGAAATAGCGGAGCGTATCTTCGCTCGTAAAGGGGGTTTCACCCACTTTAAAAAGGATCGATTTTTTGTATGTGAGAAGATTGGACAAGCTAAGTGCGGGTGAAGTATCGGTGATGAGCTGATGCTCGAAGATGGTCTCGTGCGCCATCGGAATGATCCTCGGAAAATGGATGAAATAGTGTAGAATAATACCTAATCTTTGAAAACCTTTTGTTTACACAACATAAATGTATTATCATCGCAAGAACCCATCTCTGTGCCTCCTCTTGCTCTACCTCGTCGTGTGTTGGCGATACTCGATGCAAAAGCTAAGAGGCGGAAGAGATGCGACGTGGATATATTGCTCGTTTTAGTATCGGGGCGTAACGTTATTTTAATGCAATCGGTGGGAAGTACATGTGAACCAA
This sequence comes from Sulfuricurvum sp., assembly GCA_014764105.1. GTDB lineage: Bacteria > Campylobacterota > Campylobacteria > Campylobacterales > Sulfurimonadaceae > Sulfuricurvum. The sequence goes on from JACXUF010000046.1 coordinate 2,854, forward strand.
GCTGGCTCCTTCTGCCGCAAACCGCTTCATAAATTTCTCCATCGGATCCTCTTTGTTCCACACCGGATCGGTCACTTTGCTCAAAATTTCTAGCCGTTTTTTGGCATCATATTCAACCCCCAGTGAATCGATGAGTTTGACCTCTTTTGCCTGCGCAGCAGTAAAAATATGTGCGTTGGCATAATCTTTGCTATGATTGAGATCAAGTCCTCGCGCTCGTGCTACATCCCCAACAAATAGATCATAGGTTCCGTTGATTACTTTTTCTAACTCAGCACGCTCCAGATGACTCCATTGACGCTCAAAAGTCCCCACTTGTTTATACTCTCCAGCATGGACCACTTGGGTTTTGACTCCTACTTTTTCCATCAGACCTGAGACGTCTGCCCCTTCAATAATGACTCCGATAGAGCCGATCATACTCCCCGGATTGGCAATGATCTCATTTCCCCAAATAGCGCAGTAGTACCCACCACTTGCCATAATCCCTGCAGCGTAGACAACGACTGGTTTAGTCTCACGGAGCCGTTTAATAGCGTAGGCGATCTCTACCGAGGGGGCAACGGCACCGCCGGGAGAGTCGATGCTAAAAAGCACCCCTTTGACATCTTCATTCTCGCGCGCTTCATCCAGTTGTTCAATGATGGGAGTCGCGTCCAAAATAGGACCTGTGAGGGCAATTTTTTGGAGGTTATGAGGGGCGATCCCTTCATTGCCTGAGGGGAGAATCAGCCAAAGGACAAATAAAACGAGCACGGTTGCTTTGAAATGTGCTTGGATAAAGCGCAGTCCGGTAGCCATGCACCTACCGATTTTACGGATAATTTTTATCATTGTATTTTATCTCCATAGATATAGATCGATTCGATGGTATGCGCTTGTGTGATCAGATGGATCGGGAGTTGCTCGTTGATGGGATACTCGATTCGCATTACTAGAAAATCGGCATCGAATGTTGGAGAGATTTTACCACAATTGAGCTTCAATGCCTCTGCCGCATCGGCGGTGACGCTTTGCCATAACCTATGTGCTAACTTCAGCAAATCATCATTAGGGTGGATAAAGAGGGCAATTTTCATCTCTTCAAACAGATCGAGGGTGTAGTTGGAACTCAGGCCATCAGTGCCGCAGACGAAGCGGATCTCTTTGTCGCTTAGGCGGGTTAAATCGAGCACCCCGTTGCCGAGAAGACGGTTGGAGATCGGGCAATGGATCAGGGTGTGATTCCCCTCTGCAATCATAGAGAGTTCTTCTTCCGAAGCGTGAACCGCATGGGTAAAGAGGGTAGGAGTCTCTCGAAAATAACCCAAAAACTCCTCAGCCGTGTTCGCCGCTTTGGTCTGCTTGAGAAAGTTTTGGAAAAAAGGGGCGAACGACCCGCTGTTGCGATCGAGCCATTCACGCTCTGCTGTGCTCTCCAGTAAATGAGCTGTAACGCGAAGCTTTTTCTTGCTTGCATATGTGAGTGCTTTTTGGATCAAGATACGGTGGACGGAGTAGGGGGAGTGGATGGCGATCGATGGATAAAACCCTATACGATCAATCTCTTGAGAGGCAAAAAGGCGCTCTTGGAAATCGGAGTAAAGAGCATCCGCCATTTGGGGATCGGAGCCGATGAGTTCATTGAAATAGACCACTTTTTGAGGCGCTTTGGCACACGGTTCCAAATCGAAACCGTATGAGCTTACCGCTCCGAATGCGGTGATGCCGTGTTGAAGCATGGTTTCAATGGCGTATGTGATGCACTTGTTGTCACATTCGTTGATGAGGTCGTTGCGAGAGGCGATGACGCTCGAGAGCCACGGCATAAACTCGCCATAGGTGAGGGTGGAACGGTTGGCACTAAACTCCAAATGGACATGGGAGTTGATGAGTCCAGGAACCACAACTGAACCTTCCCCTAACTCGACACACTGTTCGCCGTAACGTTCACGTAGTTTATCGTTTGGAGAGACTTCAATAATCGTTTTGTCAAACACGATCCCGTGATCGCGCAAAATGGTTCCATCGGAAAAAATGGTATCGGCTAATATGATTTGCACAGAGTCTCTTTGCGGCTTAGTTTTAAAAGATCGATTATATCGAATCGATAAAAAAACTCCCTTTAAGTAGGTGAATTGTGTCAATTTAGTTCCTTATAATCTAGAACCTTTTATAATCTATCCCTAAAACAGAAAGTAAGGTTATCTAATGAAAATAGTCGTTATCCAAGGACCAAATCTCAATATGCTAGGGGTTCGGGAGCAACAAGTCTACGGACCAATGCGTTTGGAGCAAATCCACGCACAGATGAAAGAGGTTGCAACTCAAAACGGTTTGGAGATTGAGTTTTACCAAAGCAATCTAGAGGGTGAAATTGTCGATCGCATTCAAGAGTGTTACGGTGATGCGGACGGGATCATCATCAATCCAGCGGCGTATACCCACACCTCTATCGCGATCCGCGACGCGATCAGTGCGGTGAACCTTCCGACGATCGAAGTGCACATTAGCAACATCTACCGCCGTGAAGAGTTCCGTCAAAAAAGTATGACCGCTGCAGTATGTACCTCTTCGGTGATTGGATTTGGGCCGTTCGGATACCATTTGGCAATGGTGGGTATGATGCAAATTTTCAGCGAGATCAATGCGATGCGTCAAGCGCAGGCTGCAGCTGCACAAGGTTCTGAAGGGGCGTAATGGCACTTCGTCGCCCCCTTGATGACCGACATAGTGTTTATGTCGATCGTCATTTCCCACAAACTCTTCTCAAAAAAGAGGGGTATCGTTATCGTGTTGTTTTGGGGGTTGGGGGTAATATCGGGGACACACGTCGCAGGATGAATCATCTTTGGCACTATTTGGGGAGACTACCCCAGTTATCCCGAATCCGGAGCGGAGTAATTTTGCGAAATCCCCCTTTTGGATTTTTAGACCAAAACGATTTTGATAATACGGTGATTGAAGTGGCTACCTCATTGACACCGAGGGTTTTTTTAAGGTTGATTTGGCGTATTGAGAAGCGTTTTGGGCGCCGTCGCAGTTTTGCGAATGCGCCGAGGACGCTGGATTTGGATATACTCTTTTTTGATAATCGAAAGATAATCACAAAAGAGTTGTCTGTTCCCCACCCTCACTGGGATAAACGTTCCAGTGTCATGATTCCGCTCAAAAGTTTGGCTCATAAGGGCGCACGGAGATACTATGAAAATCTTGACATTTAGCGGCTCGACTCCGGCTGAAGCGCTTAAAAAAGCGCAGTTGGAGGTTGGTGAAGAGGCGATGTTGATTGAGACGCGCGAAGTGCAGAAGAAATCGCTGGGCAAAAGTGCGTTATATGAGATTGTGGTTGGTGTCGAAGAGAATGCAATCCCAAAACCCAAAGCAAAAATCAAAGAGCCTCTGATGAAACAGCGCCCATTAGCACAAAAGAGCAGCGATGTCCTCTATAATATCTCCGAAGCGGCAAAACAGATCTCTAAAATCGCTGAGGTGACCGAAGAGGAACGTCCGGTTCGTCAAACATCGGCTGTCGAGAGTGAAGATCTGAAAAAAATCAAAGAAGAGATTGAAAAGCTCGGAGACAAGGTCAAGCTGATCCAAAACATGTTTTGGAATGAGAAAGCTCCCAAAACAACCGCTTTGATCCCCCCTGAATTTGCCGAAATTTACCGCCTCGCCCGAGAGAGCGGGATGAATCAAGTCCATCTTGATGAGATTATGCATCTGACGTTGGAACATATGCCTTCCAAAATGAGAGAGAGCTCAGAGACGGTTAAACGCTATTTCCAAGTATTGATGCGAAAAATGGTTCCAGTTCGTCTTGAAACCCCCCCTAAAAACGGCGGGAAAAAGGTGATTATGTTGGTAGGTCCTACAGGGGTAGGCAAAACAACATCGATAGCTAAATTGGCTGCCCGCTTTTCATACCTGCTCGATAAAAAATACAAGGTAGGGTTGGTGGTTCTCGATACCTATCGGATCGGTGCGGTTGAACAGTTGATGCAATATGCTCGGATGATGAAACTTGGGATTGAAACCGTAGTGGATCCGCCGGAGTTTTCAAGTGCTCTCAATGCCTTGCGTTATTCGGACTATATTTTGATCGATACGATGGGGAGTTCACCGTACGACAAAGGGAAAATCGAAAAGATATACGAGTGTTTGCGTTTGAACGATACCGAGTATAGTGTCGATGTCGTATTGGTGATGTCAAGTTCGATCAAATACGACGATCTCAAGGCGACCTATGATAATTTCGCACCATTGGGGATCGATACAATGATGTTTACCAAGCTCGACGAAACCAGAGGGTTCGGAAATATTTTCTCACTGGTTTATGAGACTAAAGTGCCGATCAGTTATTTTTCGGTGGGGCAGGAGGTTCCTGAAGATTTAATGGTTGCCACCTCCGATTTCTTGGTCGATTGTTTGATGCACGGATTTGCTAAAGGTGAGAGAGAATGAACCATCAAGCCGCAAAACTCGAAGCCCTTGTGAATCAAAACCGGAATATGACAGCAAAAAAGACCCGTTTTATTGCGATTACCAGCGGTAAGGGGGGGGTCGGGAAAAGTACTATCAGCTCAAATATGGCGTATCTCATGGCGAAATACGGGTTGAAAGTTGGGATTTTTGATGCCGATATCGGATTGGCAAATCTCGATGTCATGTTTAATGTTAAAATTCAAAAAAACATTTTACACGTTCTCAAAGGGGAAGCAAGGGTTGAAGATATTTTGATTCCGATCGAGAAAAACCTTGTGCTGATTCCCGGTGAGAGCGGTGAAGAGATTTTCAAATATGCATCGGGGGGATTATTTGAACGGTTTATGGATCAGGCAAATGTGCTCGATGATTTGGATGTGATGATTATCGATACTGGTGCTGGGATTGGAGAACATATCCAACTCTTTTTACGGGCATGCGATGATGTGATTGTGGTCACCGTCCCTGATCCTGCGGCGATTACCGATGCGTATGCGACGATCAAAGTCACTTCACGACTCAGAGATGAGGTCAATGTCATCATGAATCAGGTGCGATCCGCCAAAGAGGCAGAGGCGTTGTTCGATAAAATTCATAAAGTGGCGCAGGCGAATATCGGAGGCTCTTTGCAGCTCAATTATTTAGGACAGATTTCGAATGATCCGAAAGTTTCTACCAGTATAAAAAAACGGACCCTTTTTGCTCGCGAGTTTTCCAATGCGACTCCGACAGCGGAATTAGAGATGATTGTCAAGCGGATTGCCAAAAAATTGGAACGAAATGTGCTGGTGAATCCTAAAGAGAGCGGTTTGGGCGGACTATTCAAGCGCTTGATGGAACATTTTTAAGTCGATTGTGGCGGTAGGTTGATTGGCTGTTTGGACTCAAAAAAAGGAAAAGTAGGATGCGGGGATCAAATTTTGTCTCCTTTTTAACGGTACAGGGATTTTTTATCGGTATTGTTTTTGGGATTTTAAAGTCAGATTCTCCAGAGAGTTTATTAGGTTTTGTCGTTTTAATCACTTTCTTTTTTTATCTTTTTGCCCATTTGTGTGTGGGATTCTTTTTTCAGACACTTAGCCTAAAAACAACCTCTTTCCAGAAAGCATCTCATGAACACAATCTCGATTTGTTTGTCCGTGAGATCAACAAACGGGAGCAATTTATTGATGCGTTTTATATCCATAAAGCCGAATTGCTTGATGATGAGGGGCGGGGGAGAGAATGAGTGGCGCACATGTCTATTCCCAAGAATTAAAGCATCGCAAAGATCAGTTAGCATTGCAATATCTCCCTGCGGTCAAAGCGATGTCATTTCGTCTTAAGGAGAGACTCCCAAGCTCCATCGATTATATGGATTTGTGTGCGATTGGAACGGAGGAGTTGGTAAAACTTGCTCGTCGCTACGATGAATCTCAAAACGATTCATTTTGGGGATACGCTAAAACCCGTGTCTATGGGGCAATGCTCGATTATCTCCGCTCGCTTGATACGGTGAGCCGTGCCAGTCGCAAACTCATCAAAGAGATTGACAATGCTATCGAACTCTATATGATGGATCATGATGACGAACCGAGTGATGAAGTACTATCAGAGTTATTGGGGATAGAATTGGAAAAAATCAAAGAGGCACGGATCGCTTCGGATATTTATACCGTGATGCCACTCGATGATCAGCTCGGAACTCAAGAAGAGGGGGGGGTGCTGGAGAAGATCGAACGCGATGATCTCATTGAAGTGATCCAAAATGTTTTGATGACATTTGATAAGAGGGAACAGATTATCATCCAGCTTTATTATTTTGAGGAGTTAACCCTCAAGGAGATTAGTGAAATCGTCAATATCACCGAATCACGGATCTCTCAAAT
>JACXUF010000004.1 GCA_014764105.1 Sulfuricurvum sp.
TAGTTGTTTGGTATTGGATGAATTTTTTCCCCCAATAATAATCATAACATCCGCTTTTTGTGCTAACGCCCGTACGGCATCTTGGTTGTCAAACGTCGCATTGCAGATGGTATTGAAAACACGTACCTCTTTATGCTTTGCCATCAATTTACCGACAATCTGCTGATACTCCTCGATTTTACGGGTTGTTTGAGCCACTGTCGCCACTTTTTCACGGAGTTTCAAACCATCAATCTCTTCGGAGTTGTTGACGACATAAACATGATTATCTGCATAGCTTTTAACCCCCTTGATCTCTGGGTGCGATTCATCACCAAAAATAATGATGTCGTACCCTTGCGCAGACATCTCCCCGCAGATTTGCTGCGGTTTCGTCACGTAGGGGCACGTTGCATCGACAACATTCACTTGTCGCTCATGCAAAAGGGAGAGTTCTTGTTTCGGAATACCGTGTGTGCGGATAACCGCAGTATCACCAGAGTTGAAACTGTCTAAATTTTCACTCAATGAAACATTGAAATCGTTTTTCAATCGGGCAATCTCATTTGCGTTATGAATCAATGGCCCATAGGTAGCGGAGTTTCGGTTCTCCTCGGCAATCTTGATCGCCCGTTTAACTCCAAAACAAAAGCCGTAGCTCTCTGCTAACTCAATCCTCATCTCTCAACCTTGGTACAACTACTTAAAAGTTCAAAAAAATTTGGAAATGAGGTGTTGATACACTCAACATCCTCTACCTCCATGCCACAACGGAGTCCAGCAATCAAAAAACTCATCGCAATACGGTGATCTCCATAACTATTAACCCGTGCACTTTTGAGTTCGCCGCCAAGCACAGCGTAGCCGTCTGGATACTCTTCAGTCTCGATGCCGCAGAGGTTCAGGTTGTCCACTACCGTTTTGATCCGATCAGACTCTTTAACCCGTAGCTCTTCGGCATTTTTAATGACGCTTTTCCCCTCAGCACACGCCATAGCGATAGAGAGTGCCGGAAGTTCATCAATCAGCCATGCAATGTTCTCTTCAACCGTTACAGCACGAAGAGGTGCATGTTCAATCCGAATCGTCCCAATCGGCTCATAGCGCTCATCGGTGAGGGTATAGGTCATCTTTGCCCCCATCCGTTCCAATACCTTGAACGCTTCGATACGGGTCGGGTTCAACATTACCCCCTCAATCACTGCCGATGCGTTCGGTGTAATCGCTGCCGCTACCGCAAAGAAAAAAGCGCTAGATGGATCAGAGGGAACACGAATATCAAGCGGTTTGAGCGGTTTTTCCAATGGCCAAATCTTGGTTTCAAGACCATTAATCTCAATGTGTGCCCCCATTGCGCGAAGCATCCGTTCAGTATGGTCGCGGCTAAGTTCTGGCTCACGAAACGTACAAACACCGTCTGAACGAAGCGCTGCAAGTATCATCGCACTTTTGACTTGCGCTGAAGCAATCATCGAAGTATAATCGAATGATTTAAGCGAGGCACCTCGAATAGAAAGCGGGGCCAAATCACCACTATTGCGTCCGTCAAGTTTGGCTCCGATAGAACGTAACGGCTGTGTCACCCGTTTCATCGGACGGCGCTTGAGATACTCATCGCCAGTCAAGATAAAATGCCCCTCAGCAGAACTCAAAAGACCGCAAAATAGTCTCATCCCCGTACCGGAGTTGCCGCAATCGAGGATCTCTGAGGTCTCTTTGATACCGTTGGAGCGAATCGTAATAATCGATCCATCATCAACGATCTCTGCACCTAAATGTCCGATGATTTTAAGGGTATTGAGGGTATCTTCAGCCCGGAGAAAGTTCTCGATCCGACTCTCCCCCTCTGCCAAAACCGCAAACATTGCACATCGATGAGAGATCGATTTGTCCGGAGCGATGGCATTACTTCGAAACGTAAACGATTGCGCAGGAGAAACCTTGACAGAGATCATCGTAAATTCACCCCAAGCTCTTCTTTGAGCCCGTTTAAAATTAACTCCATCGCCATTGCAATATCCTCATCCTCGAGTGTTTTTTCCTCGGATTGGAGGACAAAACGGAGCGTCAAACTCATCTGATCCCCTAAGCTCTCGGAGACATAGCGGTCTACTGGATAAAAACGTTGAACTTGAGGCGAGCGGTATTTTTCAACAACTGCTTTGATCGTCTCATAACTCACCTCTTTGGAGATCAAAATACTCAAATCTCTCGAAGAGGCTTGGAATTTTGAGTACGGTTTTGCTTCAATAAGACCATATGGTAAACAATCGATTTTAAGTTCACACATGAATGTTTGAGGAAGATCAAACTCCTCTTCAACCTGAGGGTGGAGACGAAAAAGTTCTCCCGCTTCTGCACCATCGATCATCACTTTGGCGCATACATACGGATGTGCCAATGTGTGCGTCGGCGTATGGCTTACCAATTCAAAGCTTCCAGCAACATCGCCAATCAATTTGACAAATGCCGCAAAATCGATGGATGCTGGTTTTCCGGCATTGGAGATTTTTTCACTCTCCAAAGGACCCGAAACAATAAATCCAAGCCGTTTCGACTCATGCCGCTCAGCATCAAAAACAATTCCTGCTTCAAACAAAGCAATCTTTTTTTGATTTACCTTGACATTCGCCGATGCGGAGTTTAAGAGCCCCATCAACAAAGTAGGCCTAAGCGTATCAAACGTCGCCGCAATCGGATTGAGAAGCTCTTTTTCGCGATCGGTACAGACAAAACCGTATTTTTCCAGCTGAATCCGCTCATTAAAGACAAAATGAACCGATTCGTAAAACCCGCTTTGTGCCGCTCGGTGACGGAATTCTCGTGTTTTACGGTATGCTCTAAGATCATCAGACATTTGATTCGCTTCGGCAAAAACAAGCGGTTTTGATGGGATATTATCGATGCCGAAAATACGAACGACCTCTTCAATGATGTCTTGTTTATTCACAATATCATGACGAAATTTTGGAACCGTAATCGCAAAGGTTGATCCCTTGGTTTTACCGATATCCATTCCAAGATTTTTGAAAATTTGCGTGATACGAGTTTTGTCGATTTTAAGTCCGATAAACGATTCAAACTCCTCTTCCGCCATACTGATAATCCGCTCTTCGTGCAATGTTGTCAGTTCCAAATTTCCACCGTATACTTGAGACAGCGAATAGCGTTCAAACAGCATAGAAATATATCGGATCCCCATCTCGATAGAAGGTTCGCTTCCCCGTGAAGAACGATAATAATGTGGACAACTTGACACCTTTTGCTCACCCATCTTTTTGGCGATAATTTCAGGAGGAATATAGCTCGCTTCAATAACCGCCAATCCCTCATTGGCAACAAAATGTGCCCCTTTTTCTTGGGAAACACCGATGATGGAGACTTTCTCTTTGCCATACAACGCAGCATAACCGTTTTCATCGTTTTGTAGGGTGATAATCCCTTTATTTTCGATATTATTAAATGCTTCAAATGGATATGCTCTAAGGATCACACCAGTGCTTTGAGTGGCGTATGCCAGCAGTGCATCAACCGGATTGGTCCAATTCTCATCAATAATCGCTAGACGCAAAGCAATACCAAACGGGATATTCAATTCTTTGACATCAACTGCTCCAAAGAGTAGGTCGGTATTGTACGTTTCGGTATGATGAAGTTGTAAAATTCGCCCAATTCCAAGACGTCCGTCTTGCTTCTCTTTGTAGCTTAATTCACGAAGCGGACGTGACAATGCTGCACGCAAATCACGCGCAACACCGTGAATGCTGAGACAATCGCCGCGATTTGCGGTGAGCCCAATCTCAATAACATCATCGTTAAATACTGCATATTCATTAAGATTTTTACCTAAGAGTAGCTCACCGATACTCGAATCGAGGATCATAATCCCCTCACCCATAGAGGGAAGTCCAATCTCTTTGGAAGAACAAATCATCCCGTGCGATTCGACACCGCGTAGTTTCGCCTCTTTGATCTTCATTCCACTGGGGAGTTTGGCACCGACAGTTGCCAAAGCGATAAATATCCCTGCTCGTACATTCGACGCACCGCACACAATCTGACGTATTTCATCACCGACGTTTACTTGACATACATTGAGTTTATCGGCATCAGGATGTTTTTCGCACGCTTCGACAAACCCGACAACTACACCGTCTGGAACGCGGATCGTTTCATGGGCATCCACTTCCAACCCGATCGCATTAAATGTTTTACACAATTCCTCAGCGCTGATACCGTCTAGATCGATCCATTCATTCAGCCAATTTTTTGTAACGATCATCTAAACTGCTCCAATAATCTCGTATCACCTTCAAACAGCGAGCGCAAATCTCCGATACGGTGAATCAGCATCGCAAACCGCTCAACCCCAAGACCGAACGCATACCCGCTGACGTTCTCATAACCAACTGCCTTAAAAACGTTCGGATCAACAATTCCGCATCCCAAAACTTCGAGCCAACCGGTTTTAGAACAGACACGACACCCTTCCCCACCGCAGAAAATACAGCTGATATCCACTTCGGCAGATGGTTCCGTAAATGGGAAAAAACTCGGACGAAAGCGAACGTTAATATCCCCGAACATCGTTTTAAGGAAATCTTCGAGGATAAATTTGAGGTTCGCAAAAGAGACTTTCCCAGCTTCTTCAACAACCAATCCCTCAACCTGGTGAAACATTGGGGTGTGGGTGATATCGTAATCACGACGGAAAACAGCCCCCGGTGCAATCATCCGGATCGGCGGTTTTGTAGAAAGCATTGTACGGATTTGAACAGGAGAAGTATGGGTACGAAGCAACATCGAATCTTTGAAATAAAAAGTATCTTGCATATCACGTGCTGGATGATAGGCAGGGAGATTCAACGCTTCGAAATTATGAAAATCATTCTCCACCATTGGTCCTGTTTTGACCGAAAAATTCATAGCCACAAAATGTTCAACGATACGATCCATCGTCTCCATAACAGGGTGCAATGAACCGCGCTCGCTAACCGGTGAAAACAAGCTCACATCGATCGCTTCCGCTTTCATTGTTGCTTGGAGATGTTCCATCGCCAAAAAGAGTTTGCGATCAACCAATAAAGCGTTCAATCCCTCTTTGTGGATGTTCAGCTCTTTGGCGAACGCCCCTTTTTCCGCATCAGGGATATCTTTCATCCGTGCGAACTCAGTATTCATAACTCCTTTTTTTCCGAAAATAGCGATTCGGATCTCTTCGATTTTATCAATCGTATCGGCCGATTGAATAGCGTCGTACCACTCTTGCAAATAGCATCTCCGTTCTGATTTATGAAAGATGTAAAAATATCATTACCGTTCAGTCCAAATGGCTTTCAGTTTAAAGGATATTGTAGTCAAATCTCTTTTATAAATAGCTTCAAGCAATCAACCATGTGCTACAATAGCATCAAAAAAGAGGTTTAAAATGTGTATTTTCTGCAAAATTGTCACCAAAGAGATCCCTTCCAATGCCGTTGCCGAAAGCGAAGAATTTTATGCGTTTCATGATATCAATCCTAAAGCACCCATTCACGTTTTAGCAATCCCGAAAGCCCACTATCAAAGCTTTAACGATATTCCGGGGGATGTGATGGGGCGAATGGCAACGTTTATACAAGAGGTTGCGAAAACAGTTGGGATTAAAGAGAGCGGTTACCGCATTATCAGTAACATCGGAGAAAATGGTGGACAAGAGGTAGGGCATCTGCACTTCCACATCCTCGGCGGAGCTAAACTTAGCTGGGGACATTTTGCGGATGCAGATCCGAATGATTTTTTCTAACCTAATGTTACGCACCTTTCGGACAGAGTCCGCAAAGTGACAGGGGAAATGCCCCTACAACCTCCTAAAACTACCCGTATCTTCAAGATACGGGAGAGAAAACCCATTGCACACTAATGAAAACAAGGTGTCTAAGGTTGATTATTTACGCATTACATCCTTGCAACACACCGAAATCAACATCACTGCCACCACCGCTGATCATCGCTTCATTCTCACGGATCACATTACCGTTATGAATGATCGTATAGGTAATTTTTGTCGTATCACGAATCGTGTTGATTGTGGAACAGTAAGTCTCGACGCTCGCCATGACCCATCGAGCGGCTGTGGTATCGTCAGCATCCGAATCAAATGAGTATTCCAAATGCAATGTGTTGAATTTTCTCGGCGGAGTTTCGTTGCGAACCACTTCGCCCGAAACACTCAGATTTTCAACACTGTTGCCCGATTTTTTTGGAAGCATTACGATATCGGTCGCAGTGCATCCGATCAATCCGCTCAAAAAATATTCGATTGGAGAGATTTGAGGACAATCGATAATAAAACTCCCCTTTTCGGTTGTCGCCTGAAATTTCATCTCACTCTGATGAGCAACGGTAATCTTCATTTAATATCCTTTAGATAATGGTCAAAATACAAAATTTGTTCCAAAGTGCGCACTTCGGCAGTCCCCCCTTGGGATGTGCGGGCATTCATCGAATGCTCAATCGCCAAAAACGCGATCACATCCTCTTTGATCCGATCATCGATCGCTTTGAGCTCTTCGTAGGCTATATCGCTCAAATCAATCCCCAACACTTCGGCACGCGCCACCGCACGTCCAGTAATATGGTGGGCTTCACGAAACGGAACGCCGCAATGCTCGACGAGATAATCTGCTAAATCGGTTGCACAGAGGTGTCCCATCTTACAGGCGCGCGCCATATTCTGAGGTTTTACCGTCATCGTTTTAAGCGCTTCACGTAAAATTTCCAAAGAGATTTCCGCCGTTTCGATGCTGTCAAAAACCCCCTCTTTATCCTCTTGAGTATCTTTGTTATACGCTAACGGCAACCCTTTCATCACCGTCAAAAGCCCCATCAGATTACCAAATACTCGCCCTGTTTTTCCCCGAAGAAGTTCAGGAACATCGGGGTTTTTCTTTTGTGGCATAATTGATGAACCGGTCGAATACTCATCAGAAAGCTCCACAAAACGGAACTCATAGCTCGACCAAATGATGATCTCTTCGGCAAGACGGGAGATATGCATCATCAGGGTCGAAATGTTAAACAATATTTCCAATGCAAAATCTCGATCACTGACGGTATCAAGACAGTTGATACTCACCGAATCGAATCCTAGACTTTTTGCCGTCATCTCTCGGTTGATGTTATGCGGTGTCCCAGCCAAAGCGGCACACCCGATCGGAGAGATATTGTTTCGTTCAACACTGCTTTCAAAGCGCTCACAATCGCGTTTAAACATCGACATGTATGCCAACAAATGAAACGCAAAATTGATCGGCTGGGCATGTTGCAGATGGGTCATCCCTGGAAGCAAAGTATTCGTATGATCCCGTGCAATATCCAAAATAACCACCATCAAAGCTTTAATTTGATCGGTTATTTCACGATTTTTGCGGAGCACAAAACGACGAAAATCAAGAGCCACCTGATCGTTACGGCTGCGGGCGGTATGGAGTTTTTTACCTGCATCGCCGATAATGGCGGTAAGACGTTTCTCTATTGCCATATGCAAATCTTCATCTCCGATTTTCCACTCAAATATACCCGATTCTATCTCTTGAAGTACTTGAGCCATCCCAGATTCGATAGCGGCAAGCTCTTCAGCATTTAAAATACCTTGATGCGTTAACATCTGCGCATGGGCGATGGAACCTTCAATATCTTCTCGATAGAGTTTTTGATCAAACATGATCGAGGCATTAAACTTTTCCAAAATGGTTGATGTGTCTTGCGTAAAGCGACCGGACCACATTTTTTCCATAGTCTCTCCGAAATATTTATGTATTAACACTAAATATGGATAGATCCATTTTAGTGGCAAGGACTAACGTCCTTAGCAATCCCCTCTACCTTCAAAAGTAAAATTTTTGAGAATTAATAACTGACCTTACGCACTTGATGAAATCAATGGCAAAAGGGGAGTTTTCTGCCATATCAAAAAGATATGGCAAGCTTTATGGGGTTGTAGGGAGATTTGTCCCTGCCACTTTGCGGGCTTTGCTCGTAAAGTGCATAACATCAGTTAATAGAGCATTCTAGCAAAATTTGGATTAGAAGAATATCATCCCAAAAAGGAAAGATGAGGAAAATCAGTTACAGGCAGGAACATTTCCGCTATCAGAAGCATACTCAACCAAGAAATCTTCAATGTGTTTTGCCTCTTTGGTATAGCTGCGATCTTTGAAATATTCCCACGAGGCGGAAGCTTTTTTAGAGGTTAGATGGATATCGGCAAGTTTCCCACCTTTATTTTCCATCAATTTCTCCCATCCGCGCTGTTTTTTGGACGCAGCAAGCTCTTGCCCGCCCCCATGACACCCTTTGCACAAATCTATATAAATTTTTTGTCCTTTATAGGTAGCTGCATTAAGGAACGTCGAACCAGTGATAAGTGTGATTGCCACTGTAGTATATAATGTGCGCATGGACTTAAAATTTCCTATTTTAAAATATATAACTGGTCAATCTTACATTACTAATTCTAATAAAGTCCTTAATATGACACCCCCAAATAGGGGGTTACAATTGGTATTTTTTCTCCAATTTCGAATCTAAATCCCATAATGAAAGTGATTTTAGATGTTCAACCACCGAAGGGGTACACTCAACATCTCCGGGCCATTCACGTTCAAAACCATCTACAGCCGTTTTGGTCGTCCCGTCAACCGCCACAATTGTTTCAGAACGATAAATATCGCGTGCTGCATCTATATTGTTCGTTACACGCCAAACAAGCATATAAGGGTTATGGATATCATTTTTTGCTTCATCGACAACAATTACGATCCGCACATACTCTTTGAGAGATTCCAAGAGCGAAAATGTCTCTTTTAATGAACGTTCAGCTTTTCGGACAGAGATCACCGTAATCGGGTTCGCCGTATGACGCATATATTGTGTCAATCCACACACTTCAGGGATAAGTGCTTGCACTTTTTCCAATAACTGCGAGCTTTCAATACTCTCCAAAGCGACAGGGGTATAAGAAGCGGTAAAGTCGATCCCGAGTTTTCCTCCAACCAACGATTCAGGGCTGGAGTGATCGAGCGCATCAATGATCCCCTCGGAGACAAAGAGACATTTCGGTAAAAAGCGGTTAAGGGCATAGGTTATCAAAGCCTCATAATTAGTGAGTTTCGGAGCGTCGTCACCGAAAAAGAGGGCATGTTTGACAAAACTCATCTGTCCCGAACCCCAAAAAATATGCATGAACTGTTTGGCGTGCCCTTTGTAAAGCGGTTTCATTTTAGCCAAAATGAGGTTGTGAAACACTCCGTTTTCGGGCATATGATAGTCGATCAAATCAGCCGCATTGGTTTTGAGGAGTGGCAAGAAAATACGCTCGGTCGCCCATCCCATGTATTTGTCTTCCAACGGTGGTTTCCCGACGACTGTTGCCAAATAATATGGATTACGGCGGTGGGTAATTGCACTCACTTCGAGTACTGGATAGTACTCTGCCAATGTATAGTAGCCCGTATGATCCCCAAACGGTCCCTCAAGGGCTAACTTTTCGGTATCAACCCACCCCTCAATCACAAAATCGACATCTTCAGGAATAAACAACGGAGTTGTCAATGACTCCACCAATTTCGGCGACTCTTTTTTGATCAATCCATACAGCAATAATTCATTGACCCCATACGGTAATGGAGCAGTAGCACACCATGTGTAGAGTGGATCTCCGCCAATAGCGATAGAGACGGGCATCTTTTTACCAGCACGTTGATATTGATCAAAAAAGTGGGATGAATCTTTGTGAATTTGCCAATGCATTCCCAAATGATTTTGATCATACACTTGGAGGCGATACATCCCCAAATTGACTATATTTCCGTCTAAACTTTGGGTATAAACCTGCCCCATCGTAATAAACGGACCGCCGTCCTCTTCCCACGTTGTGAGGATCGGTAAATCATAGAGATCGATCTCATCGCCTTGCTTTACGATCTCTTGACAACTCCCCCGTTTTGGGAGTTTTTTCGGAAAAATATCTTTCATAGCGAACAAATCGCCAAGCATCCCAATTTTTTCTTTGAAATTTTGCGGCGGCTTCATATGAAGCAGCTTTTCGATTTCAGAGGCTACCCCTTCAACTTTGCGACCAAAGAGGATCTCTGTCCGCTGAAATGAGCCAAACAGGTTCATAACCACAGGGGTGTCATATGCTTTTCCGCTGCGGCGATCAATCGGATGGGTAAATACGAGTGCCTTCCCACCATCCTCTTTTTTCACTTCGGCGTAGGCAAGATGGGGAATCTCAAGATAGATATCCAAAGGGGTATCAATAACGCGTACTTCCCCTTTGGATTTTAAAAATTCGATCGTTTTATGCAAAGTCATTCACTTGCTCCGTTCGCCATCGCTTCGGCACGATGCAACAACTCCATCGCCCCTTGAGCAATTAATCGAGAGGCCATCGCCTCCCCAACCCCTTCGGTATCCGATTTAGAAACGATAATCTCATCCCCCATCACTTCAGAGCCATCTGGCATTCCAAGTATTGAACGAACAATCACCTCACCACTCTCCTGGACACGTGCACTCACCCCGATCGGAACCTGACAGCCCCCTTTTAATGTATCGACAAATCCCCGCTCAATAGTGGTCTCGATACGACTATTTTCATTGTCCAAAAATTGAGCGATCTCCAAAACCCACGGCTCGCTCACCGTCTCTATCCCCAAAGCTCCCTGCCCCATCGCCGGAAGCATCTCATCCAAAGCTATGGGATAAAAATGTTCTACTAGGTTTGAGAATCCCAAACGATTAATCCCAGCGGCAGCGAGGATAATTGCATCAAACTCCCCCTCTTTAAGTTTACGGATACGGGTATCGACATTGCCCCGTAAATCTTTAATGATCAAATCGGGTCGCTGTTTGATGATCTGCATACGGCGGCGGAGCGAAGATGTACCAACAACAGCACCATGAGGCAAAGATACAATATCGGGATATTTTTCGCTCAGCATCGCATCACGAACATCTTCACGCTCCGTAATCGCAGAGAGCAAGAGCCCATCGGGCATTACCGTCGGAACATCCTTGAGTGAATGGACAGCCATTTGCGCTTCACCACGCAACATCGATTCTTCTATCTCTTTGAGAAACAACCCTTTCCCACCAATTTTCGCCAAAGGGACATCCAAAATTTTATCACCGGAGGTGATGATTATTTTAAGTTCAACCTCGACATCGGTAAAGTTCGATTCGATCACCGATTTGATATGGTTGGATTGCCAAAGGGCAAGTTTGCTTCCGCGTGTTGCAATGGTTAGTTTTTTCATGGGTGTCCTAACGTTCGAGTTACGATTATTTTATTTTTACGTCTTTGTATTTGTTTTTTGAAGGATCTTTTTGTCCATCAAAAAAGACGGTCGGCGTCCCCGCTACCATCATCGATTGTGCCACTTTTTGGTCAAATTCTACCTGTTTGAGAACCGCAGAACTTCGAATATCAACTAAATTGATCTTAGTTCCAAAAGTTTTATTAAACGCGTTCAAAATTTTTTGCTCATCTTTTTCATTAGCGTTGATATCAACCTTATAAAGACGCAAAACGGCACTCTCGATACCGTTTTGTTCTGCCACAATCGCCGCTTTGGTCAATGTCACCGCTGCGGGATGGAGCCCCGCTAATGGAAAATGATAATAATAGACCGCAAAGGTTTTTGGATATTTCGCCATATAACTGATCGCGTCAGGGACATAGCGTCGGCAAAACGGACATAGAGGATCGGAGAAAATCGCCACCTTGTGAGTAGCATTTGCCTCACCACTAATTCGGTTAAATTTGGTATAAAACGCATCATTAAAATCGGGTGCTACTGTATCGTTGTAACGTTCACCCGTTTTTAAATTGACCAATTCAGGAGCGATCACGTTTCCGTTTACGAAATAAGTCCCGTTTTGGTTGATACGTCGGGTTTCGGCTCCCTGTTTGACATCCGCTTCGATCGAAACGAAATAGGCTTGCCATCCACTCATAGAAGTGAGATTTTTTTTACCGTTGATTTCGATTTGCAAATTCGAGACGTTAGGATTTCCCCCTATCCCTTTTTTTAAAAAAGAGATAATTTCTGCATCCGTTGCTCCAAAAAGGCTAGCGGAGAGCAGGAGTATCGTCGATAATTTCGGCATCAATGACATAATCATCCTTTCGTGGTGATGTATAAAATTCTTGACAATTTTGTGAACGGTATTTTCCAGAAAAACGGTTAACGAAAAATTTGCTCAAAAGCGAAAACTGCATTAAAAGCCCTAGAATATCACCAAATATTCCAGGTAAAATCAGCAAAACGGCACCAAATAGCCCAAAGAGATTACGTTTTGTAAATCCATCCATATCGATTTGGCTCGACCGAAGAGCGTAAACATTTTCTGCAAGAGTATGGCGGAAATTCATCAAAATAAAAATCCCAAAGAATGCACTTCCCACAATCTCAAAAAAGGTATTCAATCCTCCGATTTGTGAAGCAATCTCGACGGTAACGAGGACTTCGACCAATAGATAGATCAAAAAATAGATCATTGGCAAAGATCTTTTATTTTAGTGGGTACATCCGCTGCATCGACCGTTATGATTTCTCGGGTACGACGAACCATGATTTGAACCGAACCGTTATCCAACTCTTTACCGACGATTACGGTAAAAGGAAACCCGATCAACTCTGCATCCGACATTTTAAATCCAAAACGCTCTTTACGATCATCCAACATCGCTTCAATACCGTTTTTTTGCAACGTTGCATAGAGCTCTTCAGCATACGCCATATGAGACTCTTCTTTGATATTTGAGACCATAACATTGACCAAATATGGAGCAGTTGCTTTGGTCCAAATACACCCTTTTTCGTCATGATGCTGTTCAATTATGGCGGCAACCAAACGGCTCACCCCCATCCCGTACGTACCCATGATAAATGGCTGACTACGCCCATTTTCATCGAGATATTCCGCTTTAAGCGGTACTGAATAGACGGTACCGAGTTTAAAAATATGTCCTACTTCAATCCCTTTGGTATGGATGATTTTACCGTTGCAGTGAGGACATCCATCCCCCTCTTGTACCGATGCGAGATCGGCGAAATGAGCTTCTTTCATAACGCTCAAATCAACCCCGACGAAATGGTAATCCTCTTCATTTGCTCCGCAGATCATATTGATTCCGTTTTTAGTATCGTTATCCATGACGATACGGATTTTATCTTGATCAAGCGGTCCGATAAATCCTGGGACCAATCCAATCTCTCTTAGCTCCTCTTCAGTGGCATCAACCAAATCGATCGCTCCAACGCTATTGCGGGCTTTCACCTCTTGCAATTCATCACATCCTCGGAGGAAGAAACAAACCAATTCGGATCCTTCGATATAAATGGCGCGCTGTACGACCGCTTTGAGAGTGTAGTACGGATCGACATGGAAAAAGTTGCTCAAATCCTCAATCGATTTGATCGAAGGAGTTTTAAAACGGGCAAAATCGGCGTTCGGAGCCTCAGGGATAACCGAGCGCGGAGCACGGCGTGCCGCTTCGACATTAGCACCATACTCACAGCTATCGCATACCGCAAGGGTATCTTCACCGCTTTGGGCAAGCACCATCAACTCTTTCGATCCAGTTCCTCCAATCGCGCCACTGTCGGCCTCAACGATACGGAAATTCAATCCCAACCGCTCCAAAATCCGTTTGTATGCCGCTTCCATCGCATCAAACTCACGATCCAAATCTTCGGTGCTGGAGTGAAAACTATATCCATCTTTCATGACAAATTCTCTACCACGCATCAAACCAAAACGGGGACGAGCTTCATCACGGAATTTAGTTTTAATCTGATAGAGATTAAGAGGTAGCTGTTTGTAGCTACTGACACGGTTGCGGACGATGTTAACCATCATCTCCTCATGGGTCGGTCCAAGGACAAAAATGTTCTCTTTTCGGTCATGGAAACGGAGCAGCTCTTTACCAAATTTCTCGATCCGTCCGCTCTCTTCCCACAACTCTGCTGGGGTAACAAAACTAAGATCCACCTCTTGCGCTCCGGCAGCTTCCATCTCTTCATTGATGATGTTTTCAATTTTACGCAATACCCGTTTACCAAGTGGTAAAAAGTTATACAATCCCGCAGCAACCTGAGAGACAAACCCTGCACGGGTGAGATAGATATGGCTGGGGAGTTGGGCATCTTTTGGTGCTTCTTTGGTGGTTGGGATATAGGCTTTACTAAAACGCATTATTTTCCTTTGGGGTAATAAGTACAAGAGTTTTTGGAGAGATCACTCCCCTCTTCTTCGTTCATCAAAAAACTCATTGATTCAATCAATGTATCGATCCGCATCGGATCAGAACCATCCCGCATCCGTTCGGTAAATGGGTGCAAAAACCGTTTCAATGCTTGAAGAGTCGCTTTATGCACCGCATCACTGTACTCTTTGGGGATATAGCCGTTTTGAATAACACGTGAGGCTTCACTAAGGGCAGCATCGCTAGCTCGTAAATAGATATTTTTGATCAAAGGCTCAACCGAGAGGGTCTTGAGCCATTCAAAAAAGAGAGTGACGTGACGACGAACAATAACATATGAGAGTCTCGCTTCATCTTCACGCAACGCGATATTCTCCGAAACAATCGATTTTAAATCATCCACATAAAACAACTGGATCGACCACAACGATGGGTCACATTCGATGTCTCTGGGAACCGCCATATCGAACCAATAGCGCTCAAATGAGGTGGGTTTGATCATTTCGTCTGTAATAATAGGTGTAAGTGACCCCGTCGCAGTAAAGAGAAGTTCATTTTCATTGATAGCGTAGGAGAGTTCTTCATACGATCGAACACGGGCATTGCACTCTTGCGCGATCGCTTCGGCCTTCTCAAATGTCCGGTTCATCACCGTTACATCTACCCCTTGAGCACTCAGATGTTTACAGGTAATCACCGACATCTCCCCCGAACCAATCACCAGCGCTTTTTTGCCACTCACCTCACCAATCAATTCTTTAACCTTGGAAATCGCGACACTAGCAACAGAGACCGGCTTGGATGAGATATTAGTAGCGTTTCGCACTTCGGCGGCACATTTAAACGCATAACTCATCGCACGGGAGATTTTATGCGCCGAAAACCCATTGTCTTGGGAAAATTTGAACGCCTCTTTGAGTTGTCCGGAGATTTGGGTCTCCCCTACCACCATCGAATCGAGCGAACTCGCGACACTGAAAAGGTGGTAAATACCCCCCTCATCGTCAAACACATCCGCCCGCTCATGCAACTCTTGAGTGCTCAATCCCGAATGCACACTAAGCAACGAAAAAATGGCTTCGCTTGCACTTTCGGTATCGCTGCAACTGCAAAAAATCTCTACCCGATTACAGGTTGAGAGGATCATCGATTCGGTGATACAAGGGTGAGCACTCAGCGTTTGCATAGCATTTAACTGAGCTTGTTCATCGACAAAAGCGAGCTTTTCGCGTATTGCTAAAGTCGAGTTTTTATGTGAAAAGCTGACAATGAGATAGTGCATTAATGACTTCTTTGAATCACGGTTTCAATAATAGCGCGCAAAGCCGCATCTTCACCGATGACACCAATAGCCTCATCGCACAATGCTCTAGCATAGGCATACGATTTTTCGATGATACAATGTTCGTCCATTTTGGATTTGATCCACCCCTTTTCCTCTTCGTCCAAAGCCTTGGCGTGACTTTGGATCAAACGTTGCTTCTCCTCATCCCCCAAAACCTCATACAAATCAATATACGGAAGGGTCACTTTTCCATCTACAAAGTCGTTCAACGACGGTTTCCCCAGTGTTGCTTCATCGCCGGTAATGTCGAGGATATCGTCGACGATCTGAAACGCCAATCCGAGATTTTTACCGTAGAGGGCATGTGCATTTTCATCTTTCCCCGCCAAAATCGCCGCACTGTAGGTACACGCTTCGATCAATGTCGCAGTTTTCAGATAGAGCATGTTAAGATAAAGAGAGCGATCAGTATTAAACGTCTCCGCCATCGCCACATCCATCATCTCCCCTACCGAGAGTCGAACAACCGATTCGGCAACACTTCGGGCAATACGGGGGTCAAAAGAAGTGAGTTCACTGAACGCTTTGGAATAGAGGATATCACCGAGCATAATCGCTGTTTTGGAGCCTTCGGTAGCATTGACAGATGGGACACCCCGACGCAACTGCGCTTCATCGATGACGTCATCATGAAGCAGACTTGCCGAATGGATCAATTCAACAATAGCTCCAAGCAACGGTGCGGTGGATGCTTCAGGGGCGATGGCGAGGATCAATCGGGCGCGGAGGCGCTTCCCCCCAGAAAGCTTTGAAAAAAGCTCCGTTGCACGAGGATATTCAACCTTATCGACCAATTTTGCAATTAATGTTTCTACCGTTTCCAACATTCCATCTATCACTTCTGAGTTAAATAATCCAACGTAACACGTCTCTCTTTATCGATCAAAAACAGATCTATTTGCGCAGTTTTGTTGCTGTCATCAAATTTTTTAAACACTACCAAAATATACGGGACATCTTTTGGACCCCTTTTTTGGGGAAGCAGCTGTTTACGAAAGCTCTGATTGGTATGACCCAACTTGAGCATATGCTGTCCGACATACCGATCAAAAATTTCATGCACTACCAAAACTTTATCGGTGTAAAGGGTCCAACGAAAACCAAACACCCTCTCTTGCCCTTCGCTTTTGACGAGAATTTTAACCAATTCGTCTTTTTGAAGAGAATAGTTTTTTGACTCCCTCCATGGTGCCGCATCCAAAACACCGACAACGATCAACGCTAAAAGTAGAAAAAAACGTCTCATCCCACCTCTTTGTAACGGATCGATCGGGTCTCTGTCGTTTGAGCGGATTATACATCGACTCGGCATAGGATCAATTTAAATCGGAGATTATACCACCACTATTCTTATTTGATTCGATAAACCACACTATAAAGCAATGGAACATAGATCAAATTGAGAAGCGTCGCCCATGCCAATCCAAATCCAAGAGAAATCGCCATTGGTTGTAGAATCTGCGCTTGACCGCTAGCAAAAAAGATAAGGGTTGACAACCCTAAAACCGTTGTAATGGAGGTCATCAAAATCGGGCGGAGACGGGTTTTCGTAAGATTAATTAACTCGCTCTTATTCCGTGCGTTTTGGACAAACTGCACCATCAGCAACCCATCGTTCACCACGACACCAACCAATCCCACCGTCCCAATCAGCCCCGGCATCGTCATGTTCAATCCCATCACCATATGCCCCGCATAAACTCCCAGCAAAGAGAGGGGTATAACACTCAAAACAATCAGCGATTTAACAAACGAATCAAAGAGCCATACCAATGCGATAAAGATCAAAACGATCGCCATTATCGCCGCTTGACCCATCTCCCGTTTGGTTTTGGCGTTCTCTTGCTCTTCCCCTTTGATATTGATCTTGTATCCCTCTTTTTTGAGATTCTCGATCGTTGGCATCAAGGCTTTCATCACATCCGAAGAGGTGCTCACCTCTTTATCGATCGATCCAAATACACTGCGAATCCGCTTGCCATCCTCCTTGTTGAGGGTAACGTATCCTCGGGTATAGATGAGATCACACACCTCTTTCAAAGCCACCTGCTTACTCCCCGCCATGATAGGAAAATTTTCCAACGATGAGAGGTTATCTTTCTCTCTCCCCTCGACTCGGATTCGGATTAGCCCCTCATCGTTGAACATTTTGGAATATTCGGCTTTGAGATAGTAGGTTCTAAGTTGAGCATTCAGCATCCCCTCATCCAATCCCAACTGCTGACCGTAGCTGTTCACCCGAAGCTTCACCTCACGCTCGCCCAGATCAGCGTTATCACCAATGCTGTGAACACCTTGAATAGTATGGAGCTTTGCGCTCAATCGCTCAATCCCTTGGGAGAGTTCGGCATCACTTTTCCCACCCAGAGCGATCTCTATATCGTGGGCGATCACTCCAGTTCCAGGGACGGTAGTGATGAGTTCCTCAAACATCGGCTTACCGTTGAGTTTTTTTTGGGCATACGCCTTGATAATCTCAGCACTCTGCTCCCCTATCTCATCGGCATCCCGCCTACGACTCATCCCCGACGAATCGTATTCGACACTGAGATAGGGATTGATGTAGCGGTCGAAAAAATTGACCGGAGCACGTTCGTGCAAATCGATGAAGATGTGAAATAGGTTATCCCCCAATTCCGCTTTATTTTTGGAGTCCAACCGCATCCCGATCACCGATGTAACCGAGGAGACCTCATCTTTAGGAAGTTTTGCGATCAAATCTTTTTCGATCGCTTCCACCATCTCTTCAGTCGCTTCAAGATCGTTATTGATGTCTACTTTGCCAGTCACATACACCTGTGTAACATCGAATTTCGGAAAGAGCTGAAATTTGGTATTTTTGATAAACAACGCTTCACTGACCAAAATAGCGATGACGATCAAGGTTAACGCTGTTTTCGGACGTTTTAATACACCTCCTAAAACCGTTGCAAACCACCCATAGAGTTTTGCCCATACAACATGGGAGAGGTGATCCTCTTTTCGGACTCGAAGAAAATCATGTGCATGCAAGGGGAGAAAATAAAACGCTTCAAATAACGAACTAATGAGCAAAATCGAGATCATTATGGGAAGAATTTTGATAAACGTCCCCATCTCACCGCTCATCATCAACAACGGTAAAAAAGCGAAAATAGTGGTCATAGTCGCCGCAACTACTGCAGGGAACATCTCCATAGCACCTTTAATCGTAGCTTCGCGCCGGCTAAGCCCATCTTCCATATGACGGTAAATATTCTCTGCTACAACAATCGCTTCATCGACTAGCATCCCCAAAGCGATCAGCGCCCCTAACAACGAGAGCATATTAAGACTGTATCCGATCATCTCAGTAGCAATCAATCCAATCATAAAACTAACCGGAATCCCCATCACAACCACCAAAGATATCCCCCGGTTGACAAAAATTAACATTGCTAAAAAGACCAAAACCAGTCCGAAAACGATGTTTGAAAAAACGGTATTGAGTCGATTTTTAATCCACACTGAGGTATCGGTATAAATTTCGAACTCCATATAAGGATATTTTTGATCGTAAATTTTGAGTTTTTCACGGATTTGCTTGACCAATTCGATCGCATTTCCCGTTTTGGCTTTGGTGATATTGAGCGAAACGTTACGCATCCCGTTAAAATGGGAAAGCTCCGATCCATCACTCAGCTCAAAACTGATATCTGAAACATCCCCCAAACGAACCTGCACATTCCCGACCGTGATCAACGTATCAGCGATAAGTTGTGGATCTTTCTCACCGTTATAGGTGCTGATGTAAAGATGATTTTTCGCCTCTTTGATCGTTCCGATCGGGAAAATAGAGCTCAGATTACTCAACGCCGATACGACACCGCTTTGGGTCAATCCGTACGCCTCTATCTTTTGAGAGTCCAGTCGGATCACCAACTCATCATCGGCATCACCTCGAATCGTAATCTCACTCAAATCTTTAAGCTGCGAGAGATCGCTCTTAAGCTCTTCGGCACGATTCAACAACTCTTTTGTTTGAACATCTCCCGCAATTGCGATCAATACTAAAGGTATCGTCTCTTCTTGGATTTTGGCGGTCGGTTCGTTCATATCGGCTGGGAGATCCCGCTTTGAGAGGGCAATGATATCTTTAACATCACTGAGTACTTTGTTGTTGTTCGAGCCTGGTTTAATATCGGCTACAATGACAAACGCACCGTTTTTGATAGTCGAAGTGATATCGTCGAGCTCATTAACATTTTTAAGATCGTCTTCGAGCGTTTGAACCACCATTTTATCGAGCACATCGGCACTCGTTCCAGCGTAAGCCCCATTGATCGTGATTTTATCCTTCTGCATGGGGGGAAATATCTCTTTGGAGATATTAAGGTAGGCAAAAACCGATGCCAATGCGATAAAAAAGAGAAAAAGATGATTTAATAGAGGTTTATCGAGAGCAAACTCTAAAAAGCGTCGCAGCATAACGGGTTACTCCTAAAAAAGGGTATCTAACACCTGATGTTTGTATTTAAGCGCTTCCACTTTTGCTTTGATGAGACGATTCTCTTCTTTGAGGGCATCGTGTTCATGCGAAAGGGTAGAAATTTCACGGCTTTTGAAATAGATTTGGGTATTGATAAAAATTTTGGGGAACACCAAAACCAAAACTAAAAACACCCCTAAAAAAACATTCCGCAAAAACACTGACCCCATCCCCTCATCAGGATTGATGATAGCGTGTGTCTCCTCTAAAATATCATGTTTATCACTCATTAATCATTCCATTTTGAACAACAGAGGAATAAATTCCCTCTGTTTACAACTAGCTACTATAGCACTAAAGCTTGCTTCTCTGAAGTAGAAGTCTCCTTTCACTTTGAAAGCCCCCTTTGTATGTCAAAAATTCGAAGTTTTGCACTACGACTGCGCGAGTTTGCTTTGAGCTCATCCTCTTGCGCCGTGAGCGGTTTTTTGGTGATCACTTTGCCAATAGCATGGTTGTTTCCACAAGTACATCGCATCGCATCGTCGGGACAAATACAGTTTTTTGCCCATTTGGAAAACCGATTTTTAACGATTCGATCTTCAAGGGAGTGAAATGTGATGATCGCTACCCGCAGACGTTTAATCGCCGAAGATTCGATCGCATCCAACAACCGTGTCAACTCCCCCAACTCATCGTTAACTTCGATCCGAATCGCCTGCATCACCAACGTCGAAGGGTGGATTTTTTTCCCTTTGGGCATCAGATGAAAAATAGCATTAGAGAGCTCTTTCGCCGATTCAAACGGACGTCGTTGCACGATCGTCTCCGCCACTTTGCGGGCATTACTCACTTCTCCGTATTCACGCAAAATCTCTTCGAGTGCACTTTGCGAGTATAAGTTGACCACTTCTGAAGCACTAAGTGCCTCATCGGGGTTCATCCGCATATCCAACGTATCACTTTCGTACGAAAACCCCCGCTCACGTTGATCGAGTTGTAACGATGATACCCCAATATCGGCAAGGATCCCGCAGAGCTGATCCCCTTTTTCTTCAATAATACCGATGATTTTGTCCGAAAATCGACCTTGACGAATCAAGACGCGCTCTGAATAAGGTTGAAGCCGATCATTTGAAAAAGCGATCGCAGTGGGGTCTTGATCGATTCCGATCAAATGTACAGATGGGTAATGTTCGAGCAAGAGCGATGAATGACCGCCGTACCCCATCGTACAATCGACGATAATTCCCTCTTGGCACGGTGCAAAAGCGTCCACCACTTCGCGATACAAAACAGGAATATGGGGAATCTCTTGCACACGGAACCTTTTTATTTCAATCCCCTTATCATAACCCACCCTCTCTAACATATTGTTTAAAATATGTTAAAATCCTCGCATGGATAAACAACACATTAAACGTCAGCTCGCCTCGTTCGCCCTCTCTATGTTCCGAAAAGACTTTTTCAGCATCTACCACGGCTCTTTATCGGCTAAACTCGATAGTAATCTATTTACCATTAACATCAAAAGCGCAATTTTCGACTCAATCAACGAACAAAGTCTCATCGATCTTTTTTACAACAAAGATTATCGTTGGAAAGAGGCAAGCATTGATGCATCGATCCATAAGGGGATCTATCGGCAAATCTCCGATGCCAAATTCATCACTTTTACGATGCCCCCCTTTACCACCGCGTTTTCACTCAATCACTCGACCATCATCCCCAAAGACTATTTCGGGTTCAAAGAGTTTGGTAAAATCCACATCTACGACCCGAAAAAATTTGAAGATTGGTACGAGCGGGCGGTGAGTGAGATACCACAATATTTCCAACAAACCAACACCGCAATCATGGTGATCCGAGGATACGGCGTCTATGCGTTTAGCCGCGATATCCCCACAATGGTACGCCAACTCTCGATTCTAGAGCGAAGTTGCCGCATTTTGATGCTTGATCACTCCCAATCCCGTCTGGACATCGATTGAGAGGATTGCTTTCTCAATCGCTGTAAACACTGTTTGCAGCTCTTCCAATGTAATAACATACGGGGTCATTACATAAATAACGCTTCCTAAAGGACGTATCAGAACCCCCTGCTCCATACAAGCTCGATGGATTTGAAGCCCGATCCGTCGTGAAGGATCAAACCCATGCAGTTCAATCACCGCGATCATACCGCATTGACGCACCTCTTTAACATGTTTCATCGTCTTAAAACGTTTAAGCTCATCGGCGATAAACGCAATCGTTTGCCGGTTTTTTTCAATCACATTTTCCGATTCGAAAATATCGAGTGTTGCATTCGCCGCCGCACACGCCAACGCATTTCCCGTATAACTGTGTGAGTGCAAAAACGAGCGGATAGGATTGTACTCACAATAAAACGATCCATACACATTCTCAGTTGTTAATACAACAGAAAGAGGTAAATATCCCCCCGTAAGCCCTTTGGAAAGGACTAGAAAATCGGGGGCAATCGAGGCTTGCTCACACGCAAACATACTCCCCGTCCGACCGAATCCGACCAAAATCTCATCGGCAATAAAATGGATACCGTAGCGCTCACACAGTTTTTTGGTTTCGGTGAGAAAAATCGGATGATACATTTTCATCCCCCCCGCACCCTGAACCAAAGGTTCCACGATCAATGCCGAAATCTCATCCCCCCTCTCCTGTAATAACCGCTCAAATACATCTACCACTTCCAATGCCGCTTCAACACTTTGATCGGCAGGGGATGGGGTCTGGATCGATCGGATCAATATCGGCTCATAGGTCTCTTTGTAAAGGGCTACATCGCCGATTGAGAGGGCACCCAGCGTCTCTCCATGATAACTATCCGAAAGCGACACAAACAACGGACGTTCATCCCCCCTGTTTCGGTGAAAATGGTACGACATCTTCAGTGCTACCTCTATGGCACTCGATCCATTGTCGGCATAAAAACAGCGTGTTAGTCCCTCTGGAGAGAGTTTTACTAGGCGTTCAGAGAGCCGTATAATCCCCTCATGGGTAAATCCTGCCAAAATGACATGTTCCAACGACTCTAGCTGCTCTTTGATTTTTTGGTTAATATAGGGATTACAATGACCGAATAAATTGACCCACCAACTACTGATAGCGTCGATAATGCGGTTCCCTTCAAAATCATAGAGGTAAATCCCCTCCCCTTTTGCCACTGGAGTTAGCGGAATCGTTTCATGATCTTTCATTTGAGTACACGGATGCCACAAAACACTCAAATCTCTTGCGGCAATTTCCGAATTTTTCATAAAAAACCCCTGTTTTTACGTTATAATTACAATAACCTTTATTAGCTCAAAGCTCTTTTCATCCAAGTTTAATGGTAAAGTGAATAGAATATCTGAATTTTACAACAGGATCGTTTAATATGATTACTTGGATGCAACGCCATCGCAAATACTTGGTCGTCACGATCTGGATCTCCACCATCGCTTTTATCGGAGCTGGATTCGTCGGATGGGGACAATACAGCTACGGAGACAAAGCAGGATCGGTAGCCAAAGTGGGCGATATCTCGATCACATCCGCCGAACTCCAACGGAGCTACTCAACATTATTCAACCAATACAACCAACTTTTCCAAGGAAAATTTGACGAACAGCAGGCAAAACAATTTGGATTGCAACGTCAAGCCCTCCGCCAACTGGTTAACCAAGCGTTGATCCTCAACCTCGCCCAGAGCTACGGCCTCACAGTTACCGATGATGAGCTTTGGAATGTCATTAAATCTCAGCCGATCTTCTCCAAAGAGGGTTCATTTGATAAAGCGCTTTATGCCGAACAATTAAAAGCGATGCACTACTCCTCGATCGATGAATATGAAAAACTCCTCAGAAAAGAGATTTTGATCCAAAAGACCCTCTATCTCTTAGGATCAGGAAATCGTCCATTGGAAGAGAAAGCCCTCTCCAGCGCATTAGGAGTCGCCGATAAAATCAGTTATAAACTTCTCACTCCGTCAATGATTACGCTAAATCCAGATGAAGCATCTCTAAAAGCGTTTTGGGACAAGCACCAAAAAGAGTTTATGAGTGAACCAACAGTGGAGATTTCGTATGTTACACAACCCCCCCTCACATCAACCCCATCCACCAAAGAGATAGCGGATTATTACGATATGAACCGCCAATCGCTCAAAGATCCTAGCGGAAAGATTCTCTCTTTAGATGAAGCCAAAGGGGTTATCATGACCTCATTGAATGACAAAGCAACCGAAAAAGAGGCGCTTCGCCTCTATATTAATTACAAAAAAGGTTCTCTAGGGGAGAGTGTAGAAATTAAAAAAGCGACGATCAGCGCTTCCGCATCCCCGTTTGATCCAACACTAACCAAAGAGGTGATGGAGCTAAATTCCGCGAAACCTTTCCTTAAACCTCGAAAAGTCGGAAATCAATATCTCGTTATCAAACTAGAGAAAGCAAATCCTTCACGTCCAATGAGCTACGAGGAGGCCAAAACAAATGTTATCGCTATGTACAATAATGAAGTGAAAAAAACCAAACTCCAAGAGTTAGCCCAAAACAGCTACAAAACATTCAGTGCTCCCGCAACCGATTTCTTAACCCGTAACGATAACGATAAATTGGTAGATCTTAGCCCCCAGGAAGGTTCTGAATTCTTATCTAAGCTCTTCACTTCCAAACAAAAACAAGGTTTTATAACGTTGGAGAGCGGAAATGTTATTATGTATAACGTTTTGGAACAAAAGTTGCTTCAAGATAAAACATTAGCGGATGGAAATGCCGTAGCCAAACTAAAGGTGAGTTTGCTCGATCAAGGTTTAATTAAAACGCTTGAGAGCAAATATCCAGTTGAAATCTACGTAGAGGGGATCTGATTTGAAACGAACTGTTTTAGCCATCGATATCGGCTCAACAAAAATTTGTGCACTCATCGCAGAGATCGATGATGACAACAGCGCACAAATTATCGGAGCCGGAATCGCTAAAGCGCAAGGACTCCGCAAAGGGAGTATCACCAATATCGAATTGGCAAGCAAATCGATTAAAAGTGCCCTCAATGATGCAAAACGGGTAGCTGGAACAGAACTTCGAAGCGCTATCGTCACTATTTCAGGTGCCTATACCAAAAGTTTAAACTCCAGCGGTATCGTCAACATCCCAAACAAAGAGATCACCATCAATGAGATTCAACGTGTCATGCACACCTCGTTGTACAATGCCAATATCCCCAACGAATTTGAAGTCTTACATGCCCTTCCGTATAATTTCAAAGTAGACGATCAAGATTTCATCGAAGATCCGCTCGGTATGAATGCGGCTCGTTTGGAAGTAGAAACCCACATCATTACAACCCAAAAGAGCAATCTGAACAACTTGCGTAAAGCGGTTAAAGCAGCTGGTGTTGACGTGGATAGTGTCATACTCAGTGGTTATGCCTCTGCTATTGCGGTACTCAACGTCGATGAAAAAGAGCTTGGTGCAGCCGTCGTCGACATGGGGGGAAATACATCCAACATCGTTATCCACTCGGGACATGCGATCCGCTACAACGATTTCCTCGGTGTCGGATCGAACCATATTACCAACGACCTCTCGATGGCATTACACACACCGCTTCATACAGCAGACAATGTCAAAATCAATTACGGTTCCCTCTATACTCCAAGTAACGATTTAATCGAACTTCCGGTTATCGGAGATGATAGCTCAAGTCATGAGGTCTCTCTTGAAGTAGTACACAATGTCATCTATGCACGTGTCGAAGAGACCTTGATGATTATCGCTCAGTCGATCGAAAAAAGCGGTCTTAAAGAGCACATGGGAGCTGGTGTTGTCCTTACTGGTGGTTTTACCAAAATCGAAGGACTGCGCGAACTCGCCGTCGCTATTTTAGATAACATGCCGGTTCGTTTGGCTAAGCCTTCCGACATCGGCGGTCTGTTTGATACCCTAAGAGACCCATCCTATTCGGGTGCCGTCGGTCTCGTCAAATATCTTGCCGGAGGGTATACTCCATACGAAATCGATGTAAATCGACGTATGCGTCATACCAGCGAAGAGCCTATAACATCCCAAAACCCAGCACAAGAAGAGACACCAAAGTATGGAGCGACACCCTCTATCCCCACTTCACCATCACCGGCGGAACCAACCACAACGTCGGTGAGGGAAGAGAGAAAAGTAAAGACTTCAAAAATGGTCAATATTGCGGATAAAAAACCCGTACAAGGTGATCAGCCAAACCTAATTTCCAAGTTTTGGAATTGGGCAACTCAACTATTTTAAACACGCCAAGGAGCAAGTATGGAACCAATTTCAATTGAAGAATCAACAACTTTAACGGGAGCACGTATTGTAGCGGTCGGTGTCGGAGGAGGCGGCGGAAATATGATCGGATATATGCTCAAAGAGCAAATCCAAGGGATCGAATTGATTATCGCTAACACCGATGCTCAAGTGTTGGAACAAGGTTCTGCGGCAACCAAAATCCAACTTGGAGCAAAGCTTACCAAAGGTTTGGGTGCGGGGATGAAGCCTGAAGTGGGCAAAGAGTCGGCATTGGAAAGTTACGAAGATTTGGTAAACGCTCTTACTGGTGCTGACATCGTATTCGTCGCAGCCGGATTGGGTGGAGGAACCGGTACTGGTGCAGCCCCAATCATTGCTAAAATCGCTAAAGAGGTTGGTGCACTTACCATCGCAGTGGTCACTAAACCGTTCTCTTTTGAGGGTAAAAAACGTCTTAAATTAGCAGAAGATGGCTTGAACGAACTTAAAAACGAATCTGATTGTATTGTTGTGATCCCAAATGACAAACTCCTCTCTATCATCGATCCAAAAATGGGGATCAAGGAGAGCTTCAAAATCGTAGACAGCGTTCTTGCTCGCGCCGTCAGCGGTACATCGGGTGTCATCCTCGCCAGTGGCGATAATGACATCAACCTTGACTTCGCCGATTTGAAAACCGTTATGAGTCACCGTGGTTTGGCTCTCATGGGTGTGGGTGAATACAAAGGTGAAAACGCAGCCTATGAGGCGATCAAAAACGCCATCGAGTCTCCATTGCTCGATAATATGTCGGTTAATGGTGCTCTTGGAGTATTGGTACACTTCAGTATGCACCCTGAGTTCCCGTTCATGGAACTCTCTGCAGCAATGGAAGTGGTACACAATAGCGTTGATGACGGTGCTGACGTTATTTTCGGTACGACAACCGACGAATCATTGCCACAAGATTTCATCCGTATTACCCTTGTAGCGACTGGTTTTGAGAAAAAAGCCTCTATGGGTATTAATAACCAAGAGTTTGAAAGCAAAACGGCTGCAGCACAAACAGCTGTTATTGAAAAACCGCGTGTTGTAGCGCGTCCGACTATCCGTATGGTCGCTAATGGTGACTATACCGAAGATTTCCTAGACGTTCCGACGTTTATGCGTCAACAAAGAGATTAATCTCTTTTTCATGCTCTCTTTTGACACGCTCATGAAGGCCAAAACGCTCCTTGGTCTGAGCGATAAAGCCACCCTCTCTGACATCAAAATCCGCTACAAAAACATGATGCAGCAATGGCATCCCGATAAACACCCTGATGATCCCAAAACGGCTCATGCCATGAGTACCCAAATTAATGATGCCTATGCCGTATTACTTGAATACTGCGCTAAATATGAGTTTGATTTTGATGAAGAACATTTGAAGGAAAAGACCCTCACTCCACAGGAGTGGTGGACAAAGAAGTTTGGAGGGCGCTAATGAAACGCGATCGGCCCATCAGAGCGTGCATGGATGAACTGCTGAACGACAGCATTGCGTGAGTTTTGAAACGACTCTTTATCCCCCATTTCAACAATTTTTCCCTCAAAGAGCATAGCGTAGTTATCTCCCGCTTTAAAACTCTCAGCGATATCGTGACTGATTAGCACCGATGTCATACCGATCTCATCGCGCAAACGGCAAATCATCTGAGTGATAAAATCGCTCGTAACGGGATCTAGTCCTGACGTCGGCTCATCATAGAGAATCACTTCAGGTTCAAGGGCAAGTGTTCGTGCCAAACCGACCCGTTTGCGCATACCACCGCTGAGCTCTTCGGGGTAGAGAGACTTGACAATGTTAGGGTCA
The DNA here is from genome assembly GCA_014764105.1 of Sulfuricurvum sp. Lineage (GTDB taxonomy): Bacteria > Campylobacterota > Campylobacteria > Campylobacterales > Sulfurimonadaceae > Sulfuricurvum. The sequence continues at coordinate 28,144 of JACXUF010000004.1, forward strand.
AGTCCAACCATAGTGAGTTTTTCATCGATTTTATAATCAAGCTCTTTGGTAGTCAAGTTTTGATGTTCAATCATAGGGAATGCGACGTTCTCACGGATATTCATACTATCAAAGAGTGCACCGCTTTGAAATAAAAATCCGATTTTTTTACGGAATTCTCTCAAGGTCGATTCATCGGCATTATCAATTCGAGTTCCGTTATAGGTGATCGTTCCGCTGTCGGGTTTGAGCAGTCCCACCATATGTTTGATAATCGTCGATTTACCGCCACCCGATACACCAAAAATAACCGTGGTTTTTCCCCGCTCGATCTCTAGATTGATACCACGCAAAATTTCACGTTCACCGAAACGTTTGGTAACGTTTTCAAATTTAATCATCTTTTCATCGCCAACAAATAAGCTCTACGACAAAAGAGGATCAACAGCATCACCAACAATATTTTAAAATCAATCTCACTTGCTTTGTGCAACGCTTCAAACGACGCGTCGATTGCCTCCTCTCCGCGAGATTGATACTCCAAGATTTTCGGGGTATAAACCGCACTAAAAAGGAGTAGCGTCGCAATTGATCCCATTGCACTCAACATCGAGATTTTATCAATCTGCATCACTTTGTAGCGACTCACTTCATACACAACAATCACTACTGCCATACAATAGCTCCAATAGGTGAATCGGCGGAATATCTCCCCCATGATTTTACCCTCTTCATAGCGGGACAATAATGGCACGCTAAGATAGGCTTCGGAGTGAAACACAACGGCGGCGACCAATAGACCCAGCACCAAAACAGCACCGGCACTCATCGCGATTAATAACAGATAGATAACGTCAATTACTGCTTTTTTATTCATGAACCGCCTTTAACACAAATCCCCGATCTAACGAGGCATAATCGGTATAAAATTCCAACGATTGTACCGCAAAAGGTTTGAGATATTCCTGTACTTTATTGCGTTGATCACACCCCATCTCACACGCAAATATCGGAATACGACGCCCATATACTTCATCTAAAAGCTTACGGATAATCTCATCACCGATCTCACCACCAAACAAAGCGTTCTGCGGCTCATAGGAGAGGTTACTCTCCAACGGTGCGTTATGGGCGATATAAGGGGGATTGGATACCAATAGATCGATTTTTTCATCCACGCATGAAAGCAAATCTCCCTCACGCAATTCGATCCGATCCGCCAATCCGAACGTTTCGATATTACATCTTGCCACTGCCAATGCTTTAGGGGAGATATCGACGGCGATCAAACGGGCGTTAGGGAGATGCAAAGCGAGCATGATCGAAATAATGCCACTCCCCACCCCCACTTCGACGATCGTAATCGCTTCGTGTGCAGAAACACGTGAGAGAACCTCATCGATCAATAATTCCGTTTCGGGACGGGGAATTAGTGCCCCCTCATCGATGTAAAACTCTCTGGAGTAGAAACTGACACGGTTGGTGAGATATTCTAAGGGAACATTCGCAGAACGCTTTGCCACCCATTCTAGTAGTCTGGGATCAAGCTCATCAATCATCTCATCTTGGTGGGTGATAAAGTAGAGCTGATCTTTCCCTAAATAGGCGATCAGGAGAAGTTCCGCTTCACGACGGGGAGACTCAACAACACCGCTGAGCGTGCGCGTAATCTCCTCGTGAAGCTCTTTTAGTCTTCGGGGCATGGATCGGAGTATCCCTCTGAAGCATCGACACAAATATCATAACCTAGAGCCCGAAGGCGATCAACCACTGGAGGGTGGGTTGTGTGAAAAAATCGGTATATCGGATGGGATAGGGGGAAACTTTTGTTTTCAGCAACCAACTTTTTGAGGGCATTAACCAAATGTTCCGCACCACCGAGTTTTGATCCTGTACGATCCGCTTCGTATTCGTTGTGTCGGCTCATCATCCCAAACAGCGGCATAACAAAAAAACTCACCACCGGAAGGAGGAGGATAAAGAGCATCATCACTACGTGTGGACTTTGAGCAACTCCCAGCTCCATATAGAGGGTTTCAGGAAGATTGCCAAACAGTGCAAACATCCCAAAGAGCATAAA
>JACXUF010000191.1 GCA_014764105.1 Sulfuricurvum sp.
TACAACCCCCTAAAGCTTGCCATATCTTTCGGATATGGCAGAAAACTGCTGTTTTTGCCATTGATGTCATCAAGTGCGCAAGGTCAGTTATACATACTATACTGCAAGGAGTTGACCATGGTGTTATATGCTCGGGATGAAATTGTCCCTGCAACTGAAGTTGCACGAAATTTTGCTTCTGTTTTTAAAAGCTTGGTCGAAGGTGCGAAGGAAAAAATCGCTATTGCGAAAAATAATAGACTCGAACTCGTTGTTCTACCGATTGAAGAATATGAGCGTCTTGTTGATATTGCTGATTTGGCAGAGCATATTGAGATTTATAAAAGAATCTGTGAGCGTACTGGAAATGATGCAAAAACCCGTATCGGGCTGGATGACATGATGAGCCGTTTTGGGGTAAGCGACGCCGATGTACAGAGTTGAATTTTTCCCCGAAGTTGAGGATGATTTAAAACAGCTCGATCACCGTGTCCGGATTTTGGTATTTAAACAGCTCAAAAAACTTTCACAGTCTCCTCAGTTAGGTGATTTATTGGGCAATAAAGCGGGAATGGATTTGAGCGGATGCCGAAAGATGTATGTGGATCACAAACGGGTGCGCATTGTCTATCGAATCATCGAAGAGGTGATTGTTGTCGAAGTTATCGCGATCGCGCAAAGAGACGATATGAGGGTGTATTGTGAGGCTTCACAGAGAATAGAGGATAAGGCTTAAACGGCTGTTCTAATTATACGCCACATCAAGATACTTCCCGATTGTCTCCCTGCTCATCATTGTGATTTTTTCCACCACTGAAGCGGTGATTCCTCCCCTTTTTATCTTCCAATAAATTTTTTCTTGGCTCTTTGGATAGATGAAATTATAAATGGAATAACCATAAATGGGGAGTTTTTGAAGATTTTTTGGATGGTTATGGATGAAGTTGGAAATATAATTGGTGGACCCTAGCGGGATCGAACCGCTGACCTCGTCGCTGCCAGCGACGCGCTCTCCCAGCTGAGCTAAGGGCCCTTTGAGTTGTGAGCGCAATTATACGGTTAGGGCTCTTAAATGTCAATGTTTTGGTCTGATTACACACATTTAAAGTTTGTTATCCAATTGACGATATAGAGAGTATGAAAAATTTAGCCATTCTAATAATGTTCGGTGTCAGTAGTGTAGCGTTGAGCGCGGAGGAGTATACGATTCAAACGATCAGTGCCAAAAAAGAGGTCTCGATCACTCCCGCTTTTGAGAAAAAGGTGCAAAAGAGTGCTTTGCCGATGAGGAAAAAAAAAGAGGGGGAGTGCAATATCGTAACGGTAGGGAAATACCCTACTGCAAAAGCGGCATCAGCGGATCTCAAAAAAGCGAGAGAAATCAGCAAGGACGCATTTGTCCGCACATTAGAGAGGGCAACACCCAAAGTGTGCGAGGGCAAAAGCGATATTCACGACGCGATCGAATATTACAAACACTCTCCATACCATTCGTTTCGTCCAGTAGCGCTTCAATATAGCAAAAGCGATATTCACGACGCGATCGAAT
>JACXUF010000192.1 GCA_014764105.1 Sulfuricurvum sp.
CTTTACGGGCTATGAACGTAAAGTGGGTAATATCAGGTGTTCAATAGGTTTAAATGGCCCGCTTGAATTCCGGATACGCCTCAAGTCCACATTCACTTACGTCAAGTCCTTGCACCTGATCCTCATCGGACGCACGAAATGGGAATACCTTGTTAATCAGAAAAATAATCGCAAACGAAATACTAAAAACAAAAACCGCAACTACACCGACACCTTTGAGCTGCCCCAGCAACGTCACTCCATTGGCAGAGTCTGAAGCGAATAAACCAACCGCCAATGTTCCCCAAATACCATTGATCAAATGTACCGACAACGCCCCGACAGGATCGTCAATCCGAAAACGGTCAAACAACGGTACCGCAAAGACAACCAAAGCACCGCCAATCCCCCCTACCGCAATCGCATCGAGCATCGTATACAGATGAGGAGCTGCCGTAACCGCCACAAGACCACCAAGAGCACCGTTGAGAATCATCGTAATATCAAAAAGTTTGTAGCGTAAATAGATAAGCGCCCCAGCAACAATCGCCCCCGCAAGACCCGCTGTATTGGTATTAAAAATTGTCAACGCCACGCTGTCCGCCGCCTCTTTGGTCGCAATCGACCCAACCGACCCGCCGTTAAACCCAAACCATCCAATCCAAAGGAGCATTGCCCCTAGCACTACTAGAGGGATATTAGATGCTGGGATAACACGGATCTGATTACCACTGTAACGCCCTTTGCGCGCACCGATGATGAGAATCGCCGCGAGCAATGTCCATCCGCCAGTTGAATGGATCACGGTAGAGCCGGCCAAATCGACCATATTTAAATCAAAAACCGTATCTTTTAGCCAATCGCTCCCCCAACTAATATTGACTACCGTCGGATAAATCAATGCCCCCATAATGACGGTAAAAAGGGTCAGTGGGAGCAAACGGGCACGTTCTCCCACTCCACCGCTCATAATGTTGATCGCTTTTCCAACAAACGCCATTTGGAACATAAAAAACGCCCATTGGCTCATTGTAGTGCTCTGAAAATCACCAAACGCCAAATGAAATCCAACCAAGATAAACGCCATCGATGCTACCGCGTAGATCATAACGTTAACGGTCAAAACGCTCGAGACGTTTTTAGTACGGACCAATCCAGCTTCGAGCATTGCGAAACCAGGAACCATGAGGATAATCAATGTGATGGAAAAAAGGGTAAAGAGGGTATCGATTGCGTACGCAGAATCCATGTAACACCTTGAGTATAAAATAAAGATGTGCATTATATATCCAAATAAGTGGATTTGAGAAAGATAATGGATTAATTTTTAATCAATCAAAGGTAATTAGCCACAAAGCGCAGTTTACTGCGCATAGGCTTCATGCCGAGTGAAATTCAGCATTAGTGTAGCCTGATGGGGCTTAGCTCCCTTGAGTCTAATAATTAAATAGCCTCGCTATCGGTCTCACCCGTACGGATACGGACAATTTTACTGATATCGCTGACGAAGATTTTACCATCACCGATTTTACCAGTACGTGC
>JACXUF010000193.1 GCA_014764105.1 Sulfuricurvum sp.
TACCGCTTTTAAAATATTCGCACTGAGCATCGGGTCACTTTCGATCACTTTGACTAAATCGCTGATTTCAGTATCGCTGTTCATACACATTTGCTGAATACGGACAATCGTTGAGGGGAGAGGTGGAAGGCTTTTTATTTCATCGATCATTTTGGTTCTTCTTGGGCTATCCGAAGGGTTAAATAATCACAGATTTCTTGGATATTGGCTTTGTTAAATATCCCATCTACGCTATCAGTATCGGGGAGATTGGCGATCAATTTAGAGTCATCCTCGGCCGAAATGATGATAACCGGAATGTGGATCTCATTTCGCTCCATAAACTGTAACACTTCAGAGCTGATGCCATCCACCAAAAAGAAATCCAAAACGATAAAATCAAAACTCTCCGACTCCAAAAGCTCTTTGGCTCTATTTGCCGAGTTAGTAACAACCAAATGGTAAAAATCGCTCAAGCGCTCGATCAGCATTTTCTGATACTCCGTCGCATCCTCGACGATAAGTATCCGTTTTGCTTTTTCGTTTTGAACAACATATCTCTCTAGGGTATTTTGCTCTTGTGCAACTGGGATCGTGAAATAAAAACATGACCCCTTCCCTGGTTCGCTCTCAACCCACAACTCCCCTCCATGCAGATCTTCGATGATCCGTTTAGAGATCGCCAATCCCAAACCTGTCCCTTTGGCGGTTTTTTGAAATGGATTCTCCACTTGGGTAAAGGGGTCAAAAAGGGACGCAATATCTTTGGCTTCGATCCCTATCCCTGTATCACAGACCCCAAACTGATAGACCCTCTTCTTCTCATTGAACTCGACCATCATATTAACCTCTCCCCCCTCTGGGGTGAATTTGATCGCATTGCTGAGCAAATTGAGCAACACCTGCTGTATCAACTGACGATCGAGATAGAGCCCCAGCGAGATCAAATCCGAATAGTGAAAGCGGATCGATTTTTTGACCGCCATCGGTTCGACAATCATCGCCACATCGCGCAACAATTCTGATACAATGACGATATCGGGTTTGAATGTCAATTTTCCCGCTTCGAGTTTCGCAAAATCGAGAATCGTGTTGACCAGTGCCAACAAATTGTTCCCTGCAACCCCGATTTTTTCGATATAGGGCTTGAGATTCTCAGGTAGACTCGGATTCATCTTCAAAATCTGCGAAAATCCGATAATCGCATTGAGGGGGGTTCGAAGTTCATGGGACATGTTCGCCAAAAACATATCTTTGGACTGGCTTGCCCGCTCGACCCGATCAACCAGTTGGTATAGCGCGACTTCCCGTTCTTTGTTATTAAAATTTTGTTTGACAATTTCAAGCAAAATCTTAATAATTTCGAGCATGTAGATTTTATTGGGGATCTCTTTAATTTTAACGGCAATATCGATATGCTCTTCTTTGAGGATAATTTTTCGATGCAGATCATAGGAAACCGAGGTATCAGGTTCGTTCGTTCCAATGTAGAGTTCATCGATACACCAGCCTAACGATGCGTAGAG
>JACXUF010000047.1 GCA_014764105.1 Sulfuricurvum sp.
AGGCTACTTTTTGAACCTATCGAGGCCTTTTCAAAAATATTCGAGCATACCCCCATTATCGATCTCAATCTATGAAACTGCGAGGAGACAAAAATAGCTTTGATGTTTGGTCTTTTTGGTCTATTCATCCGAGCATTCAACAGCTTTCCTGTAATGCAAACTCTAAAAGCTATACTGGCTTTTGGATGATGTGAAGTGGAATATGCAATGGGCTCTGTAAACAATTTCCTAGCGCATAGCAATGCCGCATACATTTTTGTATCTTTCCCTGACTCTGGTTTTAGGGAATGACAGACAAAATTTATCTCTTACTTAATACAGCCAAAGCACCCTTGTAAATAGGCTCATCGATAAACCCATACCGCTCATTGACAAAACCGCTAATCCCCCGTGCAATCTGCTCTTCGAACATTCTCACAATCTCCCGCGCTCTAGCTATTTCTGCTTCGGAATGTCCGAAAATCTCATGTATCAACTCTACCTGTGCTGGTGCGATACACCCTTTAGCATCATACCCCATCATCTTTTCAAGTTCAAGCCAATTTCGCAAACCGTCACTGTTTTTATGATCCTGATAGACAAACGAAACCGGTTTGACATCACACGCACGACACGTCATTAGAAAATGGGCAAGCATATACTGAGCGGTGGGGTTATCAGGGATTAAAAGGGTTTGAGATAATCCCAAATCGGCAAACAGATCAAGAATCCCAAGATAAAAAGCGGTAATTCGCGGATCGATTTTCAACTGAGAGAGGGTGATCCAAGCCTCTTTGGTCTCGATGGAGAGGTGGATCTCTATCCCCTCATCGACAAGGGTTAAAACCCTCTTCACATCCTCAACGCTCCGAATTTTCGGAACCCGAATCGCATCGGGCATGAACGGATTGAGAAATAAAATCTCCTCTGCACCCCCTTTATCCAGCGGATTAACCCGAACCACCATCTTTTTGTCGCATTTGGGATTAGATGCCAACGCTATTGCACACAGTGCCAAAGCGTATGGTTTTTGTTGTGCACTCACGCCGTCTTCGAGATTAAGTATCACACATTCAGCAGTTAGATTTGGTATTTTCAATAGATGTTTGACATTATGGGTCGAGAGCATCATCGCAGATCGAAATGAGAGAGAGGTGTTTAGCTGGCGTTTTATCGGGATGGCAAGGGAACGGAGTGATTCAAGATCACCAGAATCTAGAAACTCATTGAGCTTTTGCGGGTTGTTTAGAGGCATGTTTAAATTCCACATGATGTAGATAATAATAGAGTGTCTGTATCTCGGTATCGGTGAGATAATAGCGTGGCATCCCCAAGATACGACTGTTTACTTTTTCGTAAAACTCATGAAACGAGAGTTTGTTGATCGGTTTTCCGGCGAAAACTTTATTCTCCCCTTTATCACGATAACGGGCGATTAATCTCCCCTCCCCTTTTTCTCCGTGACACAAATGGCATCCTACACCACGCGGATTATGATAAAGACCGCTCGCATACTCCTCTTTCGTAATAAACGACTCCGAATACGCCAATGTGAATCCCAAAATCAACAGCAAACTAGCGCGCACCTGATCCCTTTAACCAAATATTAGTCTTTACTCGGTATCATACCAAAAAACAATATGACGGTGATTAAATGCAGATTCTAGATGGTAAAGCCCTCGCACAAAAAATCGAAGAAAAAGTCTCCCTCGGAGCCAAAGAACTCAAAGCCACAACCGGAAGAGTCCCTGGATTGGCGGTCATTTTGGTGGGGCACGATCCTGCTAGCCAAGCCTACGTCGGAATGAAGAAAAAAGCGTGTGACCGTGCAGGTTTTTACTCCGTAACGCACGAAATGCCCGATGACATCTCCCAAGAAGCAATTGTCAAAACCATCGAGATGATGAACCAAAATCCAAATATCGACGGGATTTTGATCCAGCTCCCCCTCCCTAAACACATCGATACCACCAAAATCCTTGAAGTGGTCGCCCCGACCAAAGACGTAGATGGGTTTCATCCCTACAACGTTGGACGTCTCACCACGGGATTGAGCGGGTTTGTCCCGTGTACCCCATTGGGGATTATGGAGCTATTGGCAGAATATAAAATCGATCCCAAAGGGAAAAACTGCTGTATCGTGGGTGCCTCCAACATTGTAGGAAAGCCGATGGCAGCACTGCTTCTCAACGCCAATGCTACCGTCGAAATCTGCCATATTTTTACCGATGATTTAAAAAAACACACCCTCAATGCCGACATTATCCTTGTCGGTGCTGGGGTTATTAATCTAATCAAAGAAGATATGGTGCAAGAGAATGCGATCGTGATCGACATCGGGATCAACCGTGCTCCTGATGGTCGTCTCGTCGGAGATGTCGATTATGACGCAGTAGCCCCTAAAACCTCCTACATCACTCCGGTACCGGGGGGAGTTGGACCAATGACAATTGCAATGCTTTTATCCAATACCCTCAAAGCCGCACAAATCCACGCACAAGAAGAGAATTAATTTTGAAGAAAAAAATATTTGACGGGCTCCACAGTGCCTACCGTTTTTCGAACACATGGACGGGGACAATTATCATTGTCTTATTTGTCATTTTTTTCATAGCCCAAGCATTTCGTATCCCCAGCGGTTCAATGAAAGACTCTCTATTGATTGGGGATCATCTCTTTGCCAAAAAATTTGCCTATGGGATTTCGACCCCTCATATCCCGTTTCTTGAGATCCCTTTGATCCCTGGAACAGACGGTCATATTATCGACGGCGAGGAGCCAAAGCGCGGTGATATCGTCATATTCCGCTATCCGAATAACACCCAAATGCACTATGTCAAACGGTGTGTTGCACTGCCAGGAGACGAGCTGTTTTTACAGGACAAAATTCTCTATATCCATCCGCGCGAAGGGGACGATTATGCCCGCAAAGCGTTTAACGGTTATGAAATTGTCGAGATTGACGGGAAAGCATGGGTAAAAAATCCCTACGCCAAAGATCATCCAGGTATCCACAACGATGAAAAAATTGTCGATAATGGTCTCTATCCAAGCGAACTTTTCAACTTTTCACCGATTGAAGTCCCCGAAGGGGAATATTTCATGATGGGAGACAACCGTGACCACTCCAATGATAGCCGCTTTTGGGGTTCTGTCCCTTATGGTTTGATCGAAGGTACACCATGGTTTGTCTATTTTAGTATGGACAGCAACTACGAAGTGCGTTGGGATCGGATCGGAAAAACACCTAGCGATTTGGAACAAAAAACGATTCTAGACCGTGCGGTAGCAGAACGGATCAAAGAAGACGCAAACGACCATGAACTCTATTGATCTGCTCGAAATCGGCGCAGCAATCGTTGCGCTCCTTATCGCTATCATCGGACATGAAATTATGCACGGATGGGTTGCCTATAAATACGGTGACATGACTGCCAAAAATAGCGGTCGCCTCAGCATCAATCCCCTTATCCATATCGATCCTTTCGGCTCTATTCTTGTCCCATTGATGACCTATTTTTTACCGATGTTGATGGGAGCTGAGAGCGGGTTTTTGTTCGGTTGGGCAAAACCGGTACCAGTCAATATCCACACTGTTATCCGTAACGGGGGATACAATGCTGCGATGCAGGTCTCTTTGGCTGGGATCGTTTACAATATTTTTTTAGCCACCCTCTCCTCTGTTATTGTACTATCGATGGCACAACCGAGCAATGTGGAGAGTGTCGCCTATATTTTCGGATATATCCTTATCCTAAAACTTCTTCTTATCAACGTTATTTTAGCGGTTTTCAATCTCCTTCCGATTCCAGGATTTGATGGAGCCCATTTCATCAGCTATTTAACACTGAAATACAAAATACGTGCTGTCACCGAATTTTTCGCTAAAGCCGAACCTTATGGAATGATTGTTATCATCATTATATTGGTTACGCCACTGAAAATTCCTCTTGTCATGTGGCCGATACAAACAGTCTTAAATTTGCTCGTAGGTTAAGGAGAGTTATGAAATTTTATATTGCCACCGATCACGCCGGAATCGATCTCAAAGATTTTACGGTTGAAAACCTCCGCTCCAAAGGTCATGAGGTGGTCGATTTGGGACCATTTACAAAAGATCGCGTCGATTATCCCGATTACGCCGTAAAAGTGTGTGAGTGCGTCCTAGCTGATCCCCAATCACAGGGGATTTTAATCTGTGGTTCAGGGATCGGAATGAGCATGGCGGCCAACCGTCATCACGGAATCCGTGCCGCACTCTGCCACGATGCCTATACTGCCACCGTTGCCCGTGGGCATAATGATGCCAATGTTTTGTGTTTTGGTGAGCGAATTGTCGGTCAAGGGGTAGCCGAATCGATCCTAGACGCATGGATTGCCGGAACTTTCGAAGGGGGTCGCCACTGCAGTCGTGTTGAGAAGATCGAAGCCATACAAGGATAATCAATGTTTTTAGAGTGGTCGTTACTCACCGTTGTAACATTAGTAGCTATCTTCTTTTTGGTGAAAATGTTCTATTTTCGTAGCATCACTGTCAAAGAACAGCAAAGCAATGAAATGATGAAACTCACCCTCAAAGAGGCTGAAGTGCTGATCCGAAAATATCAGATTCAACTTCAACGCGCTTTGGGGAACGTTGATATTTTAAGCGAGGAGCTCAACAACCTTCGTAACGAAGTGAAATCACTTAAAGCACGCAATTCGAAGCATCGCGCCGAAACCGATCGTCTACAAAATAAAATCAAAGAACTCGAAGGGCGTATCGACGCACTGATTTAACCATTATTCAAGGAATACCTATGAATCTGAGCACAAGCGACCGAACCATTTTAATCAATGTGATCCGTGATATCCCCGATTTCCCAAAACCGGGGATAATCTTTAAAGACATCACTACCCTGCTTTCAGATGCTCAAGCGTTTGGTGTACTGATGCGCCATCTACACGAACGTTACGCATCGTATGATCTCACCCATGTTGCGGGAATAGATGCGCGCGGATTTATTTTCGGAGCGGCACTCGCTCAAATGTTGGGGGTCGGATTCGTCCCTATCCGTAAAAAAGGAAAACTCCCCTATACAACCGTTTCAGAAAAATACTCTCTCGAATACGGAGTGGATGAAGTTGAGATCCACATTGACGCTTTTAGCGGTGTCGAAAAACCCCGCGTATTGTTGATCGATGATTTGATCGCAACAGGAGGAACCGCCTATGCCGCTGCCAATCTGATTAACAAAGTGGGTGCGGAGTGTATTGAAGCGTGTTTTGTAATGGGGCTTAATTTTCTGAGCGGTCAAAGCAAGCTGCGTAATCTCGTCGAAGTCTATACTGTAATTGGAGTTGATTAATGTATATCCCTAAAGCCTCACCCTTTGATCCCGTAGAGGGACATTTTGGTATTTTTGGAGGGCGCTATGTCCCCGAAACACTCATGCCAGCACTATTAGAACTCGAAGAGGCTTACCAGCAGATCCGTTTTGATGAGAGCTTTTGGAAAGAGGTGAACAATTATCTAGTCGATTACGTCGGACGACCCAGCCCCCTTTATTATGCCACTAACCTCTCTGAAGAGCTGGGAGCTAAAATCTATCTCAAACGCGAAGACCTCAACCACACCGGTGCTCACAAGGTTAACAATGTCATCGCCCAAGGGCTGATGGCAAAACGATTAGGCAAGAAAAAAGTAATCGCTGAAACGGGGGCAGGACAACACGGTGTTGCGACTGCGACCATTGCCGCACTTCTTGGGTTAGAGTGTGAGATTTTTATGGGTGCCAAAGATGTAGCACGACAAGAGCTTAACGTCTTTCGGATGAAACTCCTCGGTGCCAAAGTTCACGCTGTAGAGAGCGGAAGCAAAACGCTCAAAGACGCTATGAATGACGCTATCCGCCACTGGGTTACCCATGCGCGTGATACGTTTTATATCATCGGAACCGTTGCGGGACCGCACCCCTATCCGATGATGGTACGCGATTTTCAAGCGATCATCGGATATGAAGCGCGCACACAAATTCTCGAAAAAGAGGGTCGTCTCCCCGATCACGTTATTGCATGTATCGGCGGCGGCTCCAATGCCATTGGTGCATTTCACCATTTTTTGGAAGACAAAGAGGTGCAATGTATCGGAATCGAAGCAGGAGGTCTTGGGATCAATACCGACAAACACGGTTGTTCTCTCGAAAAAGGGCGTCCAGGGGTATTGCACGGTCAGATGAGCTATCTTCTCCAAGATGGTGATGGTCAAATCCTCGAAGCACACTCCATTTCAGCCGGTCTAGATTATCCAGGAATCGGACCTGAACATGCGTTTCACAAAGACAACGGCACCGTCCAATACGATAACATCACCGATGCGGAAGCTCTGGATGCTTTTGTGTGGTTGAGCCGTGCTGAGGGGATTATCCCCGCATTTGAAACAGCTCATGCAGTCGCTTATTTGAAAAAGATAGCCGATATCCAAGGAAAACTCATCATCGTCAACCTCTCTGGACGGGGAGACAAAGATATGGTTCAAGCCAAACAGATTTTGAATTTCGACAACTAAGGCTCACCCATGGAACAACTGATGATAGAGTGGCTCAAAGAGTATGGGTACATTGTCCTCTTTGTATGGAGTATTCTCGAAGGTGAGCTTGGACTAGTTATGGCAGGGATTATGTCTCATACGGGTGATATGTTTCTCCCCTTTGCAATCATCGTAGGTGGATTGGGAGGATTTGTCGGCGATCAGATCTATTTTTACATAGGTCGCTTCAACAAGAGCTATATCCATAATAAGCTCCGTTCCCAACGTCGAAAATTTGCAATTGCCCACCTCCTTCTCAAAAAATATGGCTGGCCCCTCATTTTCGTTCAGCGCTATCTATACGGCATGCGCACCGTTATCCCAATGGCTATTGGTTTGACAAAATACTCTTCTCGTCATTTTGCGATTATCAACTTCGTTAGTGCGGTTTTTTGGGCTGCTTTAACAATTATTCCAGCCTACTATTTCGGAGCAGAGTTGCTTAAACTTTTAGTATGGATCAAAGCACACTGGTATTTTGCGATTCCGTTTGCACTAACTATTTTCGGTAGCATCGCTTTTATTTTTAACCGCATTGAAAAAAATCTTTTGGAGAAACGCCGTGAACGTCAAACTGTCTAATCAACCACTAGCCCTTATCGATGCCAATCTGACATTGGAATTTATCACCCCTAAAGGGTTTGAAACTCACCCTCACAGAGCAATCCTGACACAAGCAGGCTTCAAAGCAGAGGGGGAGCAACTCTGCACTCTGCACGAACACCGTTTAATGGTATGTGCGATTGCAGAAGATGCAACTGCCGAACTCTATCGTGCCACAATGGCTAATGCAATCAAAGCGGCAATGGGATTCAACTATGCGACTCTCAAAATAGCCCAATACGGCACATCGATGTTCGCACCGATGATCGAGGGGGCAGTACTTGGAAGTTATCGTTTTGAACAGTACAAATCCGAAACCAAACCCTCTGCCCTAACCCAGATTATTTTCTCCACTGAGAATCACGACGGCACAACCAATGATTTTGATGAGCTTGAAATAACCCTCAATCAGACCCTGATCATAGCCAAAGCGACCAATTTCGTCCGTGATTTGGTAAATCAAACCCCATACGACATGACACCCCAAGCTATGGCAGTGGTCGCTGATACCTTGGCAGAAAAAAATGATCTTGAGTGCACCATTCTCGATGTTAGTAGCCTCGAAGCCAAAAAGATGAACGCTATGCTCGCGGTCGGTCGTGCATCTCACAATCCTCCCCACCTCATCCACCTCACCTATAAACCTGCAAACCCTCAAAAAATAATCACCCTTGTGGGTAAAGGGCTCACCTACGACAGCGGCGGACTGAGCCTCAAAGCGGCTACCTCGATGGTGACCATGAAAATGGACAAAGCGGGAGCGTGTGCCGTGATGGGGATCATCAAAGCGGTGAGTGAGTTAAAACTCGATATCGAAGTGCATGCATTTATCGGTGCCGTAGAGAACATGATCGGCGGCAACGCCTACAAACCCGATGACGTCCTCCGCGCCAAAAACGGCAAAACGATCGAAGTGCGTAACACTGATGCCGAAGGTCGTTTAGTGCTTGCTGACGTTTTAGGCTATGCCCAAGAGAGCGTCAAAGCCGATTATATCTTCGACTTTGCCACTCTCACTGGTGCGTGTATGGTAGCACTCGGACCGTATACGACGGGGGTTATGGGTCACAATCAAGAGCTCAAAGAGAGCTTCGTAAATGCCGCCGAAAAAGCGGGAGAGTATTGCGGCATTCTACCGTTCAATCGCCACCTTAAAAAACTGATCAAAAGCGACCTTGCCGATGTGTGTAACGTCTCCTCCAAACCTTATGGCGGAGCGATCACAGCTGCCCTCTTCCTTGATAACTTTATCGATGAGGATATGAAAGAGAAATGGGTCCACTTTGACATCGCAGGTTCAGCCTATACCGAAAGCGCATGGGATGTTCACACCTATGGCGGAACAGGCGCGGGAGTGCGGATGACATTAAAATGGTTGATGGAACAGTGTAAATAAATCCCCGTCATTCCCGCACAGACGGGGATCTAGCTTGCAACATCCGATAAACTTCTTTTCGGTGTGCTACTTTGAACACATAGACCATAACAATTTCACCTTCGATCTCGTATAAAATCCGATAATCCCCTACTCTGATCCGATATTTTTCATCACCGCTCAGTTTTCTACACCCTATAGGTCTAGGATTGCTTCCGACTTCTTGGATATGAGAAACAACCCTTTTTA
>JACXUF010000048.1 GCA_014764105.1 Sulfuricurvum sp.
AGTAGTTATTTACACGCAAGCGTGCGTGAGCCTAGCGCTTAGCGAAAAACTCAGCGCTAGCAACATAGGTTTGACCTCTAGGCATATCTCATCTTGTGGCATTAGCCGCAAGATGGGACGTTCCCCGAATCACTACCATACTCTTTTGCAAAATCACCAATATCTTTGAGCTGATCCTTCATCGACGGATTACTCAAAACACTTGCTGCAGCGGGAAACCGTTCGCTGTACTCTTTGATAAACCCTGCTCCGTCGTTGGCAAAGAGCTCTTCCCATTCGGCAACCGTATGCTCAGCGGCAAATTTGGTTCCGTTCATGTTGAATTTCGCTTTGAGCGTTTTGAGATACGCTTTTTGACCCGCTTTGACATCTGCCGAAGCAACTGTAGCGCTGAGCGCCGCAATTAACAAAACTGAGAGTAACTTTTTCATTATGACCCCTTTTTAGAGTTTCTCTTTCGAGATTCCCTTTGGATGAGAGCAGTATAAAAAGTTATTGTGAAGCGATTGTGAAGATACTTAGAGGGTTTGAATTTGATCGATCAGGGTATCGATTTGTTTCTCTTGCTGATAGAGGATAAGGTTTTTGCGGACATAAGCTTGAAGTAAAAGCTTTAGATCATTATTACCGTGAAAATCAAAGTCCTGCTTCATCTGTTCGATCAGAAATTGGGCAAAATCATCCTCCACACCAATGTCGTAGCGTTTGGCATTGATGGTGAGGGTTATTTTGGTTTTCATCCAAGCAAACTTTCGATTTTAGAGACGATTGCTTCAATTTCGGCATCTTTACTGGCAAGCTCATTGCCATACATTTTAATCTCCTCCTCCTTGGAAGCGATGATTGTGTGGAGACGTTCGATTTCGGCATCTTTGCTTTGTTCTGATCCTTTGATCAACGCACTCTCAGCACGCAATGTTTCGATTTCGGCTTTAAGCGCTTGCCGCTCTGCAATCAAATCGGTAACAAGTGTTGATAATTTTTCCAATGGAGTGGGATTAAATAGCATGATTAACCTTGGGTGATAGAGTCTTGGGTATAATTCTAACACATTTTATCCTAGGGTTTCTTCATTGCCGATTTTTAAAGTCCACACCCCTTATCAAAGTGCTGGCGATCAGCCTAGCGCCATCGAAGCACTCTCATCTGGTATCAAGCGGGGGGAACGCTACGTTGCCCTAGAGGGGGTGACAGGAAGTGGCAAAACCTATACAATGGCTAAAGTGATCGAATCGGTGCAGCTGCCGACGATCATCATGACTCACAACAAAACCCTCGCCGCACAACTCTACAGCGAGTTCAAAAGCTTTTTCCCCGAAAACCATGTCGAGTACTTTATTTCGTATTACGACTATTATCAGCCAGAAGCCTACATCCCCCGCCAAGATCTCTTTATCGAAAAAGACAGCTCCATTAACGACGAATTGGAGCGCTTACGTCTCTCTGCGACAGCAAATCTCCTCAGCTACGACGACGTTATCGTCGTCGCCTCCGTCTCTGCTAACTACGGTCTCGGAGATCCTAAAGAGTATGAAAAGATGGTTCAGGTGTTCGCTCTAGGTGATGAGATGAACCAAAAGCGGCTTCTTCTACGTCTGGTTGAAATGGGATACTCTCGAAACGACAGTTGTTTTGAGGGGGGACATTTTCGGGTCAACGGCGAAGTTGTCGATATCTACCCCCCTTACTGGCAGGATCAGGCACTGCGGATTGAATTTTTTGGCGATGAGATCGAGCGGTTAGTGCTCTTTGAACCTCTCAATAACTCGATTTTGAAGAACATCGAGACATTTACCCTCTATGCCACCAGCCAGTTTGCCGTCGGGCAAGAGAAACTATCCCGTGCCATCAAACGGATCGAAGATGAGCTTGAAGAGCGTCTAGCGGAGCTAGACAAACAAGGTAAAATCGTCGAAGCCCAGCGGCTCAAACAGCGATGCGAATTTGACCTTGAGATGCTTCAGGCGACAGGTATGTGCAAAGGGATCGAAAACTATTCGCGCCATCTCACCGACAAAAAACCAGGAGAAGCCCCCTATACCCTACTTGATTACTTTGCCCTCCATCACGACAAATACCTCATCATCGTTGATGAAAGCCACGTGAGTCTTCCGCAGTTTCGGGGGATGTTTGCAGGGGATAGAAGCCGCAAAGAGGTGCTGGTCGAATACGGATTCCGCCTCCCCAGCGCACTCGACAACCGCCCCCTCATGATCGATGAATTTATTGAGAAAGCGCCTCATTATATGTTCGTCTCCGCTACCCCTGCTAATCAAGAACTCTCCCTCTCGACAACACTGGCACATCAAATCATTCGTCCGACAGGTCTGCTCGATCCGATCATCGCAATCAAACCAATAGCCAATCAGGTTGAAGATCTCCACGATGAAATCAAAAAAACGGTGGCACTGGGGGATCGTGTCCTTGTCACCGTCCTCACCAAAAAAATGGCCGAAGCGCTCACCAAATACCTCGCCGATCTAGGGATCAAGGTGCAGTATATGCACTCTGAGATCGACGCAATTGAACGCAATCAGATTATACGGGGTTTGCGGGTCGGAGACTTTGATGTCCTCGTCGGAATCAACCTCCTGCGTGAGGGGTTGGATTTACCAGAAGTGAGTTTGGTCGCCATCCTCGATGCTGACAAAGAGGGTTTTTTGCGCTCTGAAACCTCATTGATTCAAACTATCGGTCGCGCTGCGCGCAATGAACATGGACGTGTTTTGCTCTATGCCGACAAAATCACCGGATCGATGGAGAGGGCAATCAAAACAACCACTGAGCGGAGAGCTTTACAAGAAGCATATAACCTCAAATATGGCATCACCCCAAAAACGACATCTCGAGGTTTGGATGAAAACCTCAAGCTCGAAGACCCCGCCGAACTCTACAACCGCTCCAAAAAAGCAAAAACCCTCCCTGCGGCAGAGCGAAAAAAGCTGGTAGACGAACTCACTATCAAAATGAAAGAGGCGGCGAAAAAACTGGAGTTTGAAGAGGCGGCTAGGTTACGGGATGAAATTGCCAAAATTCGTAAATTATGATTCTTTCTACTTTTCTCTTTATGCTCGAAAAGTAGCAAAAGAGCATACCGCGATCCAAGAACGCTCGCGTGACTCCTTGCATTACTGCACCGCACGCGACTCTAGGAGTTGGATCACGGTGATTGTTATCTTTTTCGCATTCTGCGAAAATCATTTCATAAAAACAATATCTTGCCTTGCGACACTACATTGAGCAAGGTCGCTCGCAGTAGTGTGAAGCGACAGCCAGCGACTTGTCACAAGGCGATTTTCTTTTAGTACTTTTCTTATGAAAAAGAAAAGTACATTAATCAAACATTCAAAAGGGACACATTTATTATGGATGAAATGCTCACCAATCTATCAACATACGGCTACATCACACTCTTCCTCTACTCTCTAGGGGGAGGTTTTGTCGCCCTACTGGGTGCGGGAGTCCTGAGTTTCATGGGGAAAATGGACTTATCTCTCTCAATAACCATTGCAATGGTCGCCAATTTCATCGGAGATTCGTTAATGTTCTATATGTCCCGTTACCACAAACGGGAGATGATGGAGTATTTCAAAAAACACCGCCGTAAACTCGCATTTTCCCATCTCCTTCTCAAAAAACACGGTTCATGGATCATCATCGTCAAAAAATTCATCTACGGTCTCAAAACCCTTGTCCCTCTTGCTATCGGATTAACCAAATACGATTTCTGGAAATTCAGCACATATAATGCTATTGGTGCGGCAATTTGGGCTATCGTTGTCGGAGGGCTTAGTTTCTTGTTTGGCGGTGCGTTGATCGAAGGGTACAAAATGGTTGCAGAGAAACCGTATTTGGCTCCGATTATGCTGATACTTATCGTGGGAAGTGTTTGGCTCTATCTCTCAAGTGCTACCAAAAAGCGTTAAGGGGATAAAAAAGAGGTGGATGGGGAAGAGGGATTCGAACCCCCGAATGACTGGACCAAAACCAGTTGCCTTACCGCTTGGCGATACCCCAATGTTCTGATCGTATTATAATACATTACCCTTAAAAGAGGATCAGAACAATAATTTTTCTTCGGTGAGCGGAGTCTCACCTTGGGTCATATCGGGTGCAGCCGATGTATCGGTAAACGCTTCGCTGTTGTTAGCATCATCAACTGGCGCTCTATACACTCCAGCTGGAAGATCGAAATAGCGTTTGGTGTTGGGGTAGATACGGAGCATATCGTCATAAAAGTATCGAAATACCGGTCCGGCTGCCCTTCCTCCCGTCTCGCTTTTGCGCATTGGGGTATTGTTGTCATGCCCAAACCATACCACCGTTTCCACCGTCGGAGAGTACCCGACAAACCATGCATCAACGTTGTTGTTGGTTGTTCCAGTTTTACCCGCAATCTCCATTCCAGAGACTCGTGCTGGTGTACCCGTACCATGTTCCACAACATCTTTAAGCATCGACGTCATCAGATAGATCTGCTGTGGAGTATTAACCTGACGACTTTTGTTTTCGTATTGGATTGTCTCCCCTTTCGGAGTAATCACTTGACGGATCAAAATCGGATTTGTTAATGCACCTCCGCTGGCAAACATCGTATAGTATTTCGCTAAATCAAGCGGTGAAAGGTTGATTGTCCCCAGTGCGATAGAGAGATCTGGAGGGAGATTTTCAGTGATACCGTAGCGGCGTAGTCCAGTGACAACGTTTTGGAAGCCCATATCACTCACCATATTGATTGTCGCCAAGTTACGCGAATAGGTAAGTGCGTTCCGGATCGTTACCATCCCTTTGTACTCGTTTTTATAGTTTTTCGGTTTCCATGTTTTCTCTTTACCGTCTTCACCCGCATAGGTATAGGTGCGGGCAATATCGGGGATAAGAGATGCTGGTGACATACCGCTATCCAATGCAACCTGATAAATAAACGGTTTGAATGCTGAACCAGGCTGCCGTTTCGCCTGCGTTACACGGTTAAATGGGCTCAGAGAGTAATCATATCCCCCTACCATCGCTAAAATCTCTCCCGTACGAGGATCGAGACTGATAAGGGCACCGTTGAGTTGACGCTGCATATTTTCATCCAAATCTCCCGCTTCCTGAGCCCGCTTCAGGATCTCATCGCGACCCGATTGGAGTGCTTTATAACCTGCTTCCTGCAATCTCATATCGATCGTCGTATAGATTTTGTATCCGCCACTACGAATATCGGGGAATGCGTCACCGAGTTGGCGCATAACCTCATCGATAATATAGGGACCAGAGTTTTTGCTCAATGTATCGTTATACACTTTCGGGCGTTCCTGAGTCGCTTTGTCATAGGTAGATTGATCAATCCAACCCAACTCATACATCCGCCCGATAACACGGTTCGCACGTCCCAAAGAGAGTTCGTAGTTGCGAGTCGGAGAATAAAAATTTGGTGCCTTCGGGAGTCCTACCAACATCGCCATCTCTTTAAGGGTCAACTCTTTAAGAGGTTTACGAAAATAGCCATCGGCAGCCGTCTTGATCCCATAGTAACCGTGCCCTAGATAGATTTCGTTAAAATAGCGCTCCAAAATCTGTTCTTTGGAGAGCTCCTGTTCAATGCGGATAGAGTAAAGAACCTCTTTAAACTTTCGTGAAAACTTTTTCTCACGGTTCAAAAGGGTATTTTTAACCAGCTGCTGCGTGATCGTACTCGCCCCCTCTTTAAGCTTTCCAGCGCTCACATCTTTGATAATCGCCCGCATGATCGCATCGGGATTAACCCCGTGATGTTCAAAAAACATCGTATCTTCAATCGCCAATAACGCTTCAATAAGTCGAGGGGGAATATTGTCATAGGAGACGTAATAACGATGCTCGTTACTGAACAAATTAGCGATCTTATTCCCTCGACGATCATAAACCTCGGTAGTCAAACGGGGTTGATACTGAATCAGTTTTTGGGTCTCGTACTCAAAAGTATAGATCAAATACCCCAAAAAAAGAACAGGAACCATCACTCCGATTCCGATCGCAATGTAAAAATATTTTTTTATCCTTGTCCGTAACGGGACCTCTTCATACGAATTGATCAATCTCTAAATCCTCTGGTTTTGAATTCCGCCTCAATCAATGCTTTCGTATAAGACTCTTTGGGTGAACGAATCACATCCTCAAACGCCCCTCGCTCAATAATCGATCCCATTTTTAAGACGCAAATATCATCACATAATGTCAATGCCCCTCCCATATCGTGGGTCACAAACAACATTTTAAATCCCATTTTCTGCTGTAGGTTTTTCAATAAAACCAACATCGCCTCTTTTGATACAGGATCCAGCGCCGTCGTCGGCTCATCCAACAACAACAGTCTCGGCTCTGATCCCAAAGCGATCGCCACAACTACTCGTTGCAACTGACCTCCGGAGAGTTCCGGAGGGAAACGATCCAGTAGTTTCTCATCTAATCCCAACAGTTCAAATAGCTCTTTTGCCCGAGCACGATCAAAAAAAAGCTGATCTTTGATCCGTGTCAAAGGCGAAAGTGCCGTAAAAGGGTTTTGGGGAACCAACGAGACACTCTCACCTGCTCTCCACTCAAAATCACACTCTTTATCAAAATGAAGCTCAAACATCGGATCCAAAAGTCCCAAAAGGGCTTTTAAGGTAAGCGATTTACCGCTACCGCTCTCTCCGACCAACGCCAAAGAGTGGTGAATCTGCATTTGAATATCCACCAAAACCTTTTTGTCATGTGTTATTGTAAGCCGATTGATCACAATGGGTTTCATTTTGCTATTTTACCCTAATCTGTGTTAAACGCCGACACACCTCTCTCAAAACACTCTCATCTATCTCCACTCTCGCAATCAAACGGATAATGGCATCTTTTACGGTCGGTTGACGGATAGCTCCCACATGAACTCCCAACGTTTCTCTCAGCTCACACTGAATCTCCACCACCTTATGGTTGTCTCCAATCACGATCGGAGCGATCAATCCACCAATCGACAATCCCAATTCATCGTGAATAATCTCCTGACGTTTGCGTATCGCTTCACGCAGCATTACACTATGTTTTTGAATAAACAAAAGGGCATGGTGTCCCAAAGCAGTATCGTACAGTGAGGGTGCAGTTGCGTAGATGACGTTTTTGGCCCGATTGATCAGATAATCGCATATATGGCGTGAGGCGAGAACGTACGCGCCGAAACTGCCATACGCTTTCCCTAGGGTTCCCATTTTGATCATCAGCGGCGTCGGTTCAATCGCATAATGATCCAATATCCCCATCAGATGCTCTCCGATCACACCGCTACTGTGTGCCTCGTCCACAATCAAAATCGCCCCATATTCAATGCTCAGATCGATGATCTCTTTGTGTACACAATCTCCCCCCATCGAATAGATCCCTTCGATGGCAACGATGATCCGTTTTCCCCGATGGTGTTCAAGTGCTTCTTTGAGCGCCTCGTCATCGTTATGGGGGAAAAAGATCACTTCACCATCACACATCCTAGCCCCTGCAATACCGCTGGCGTGATACTCTTCGTCCATCAGTAAAATGTCCCCTTTGCGTACCAACGCTTCGATCAACCCAACATTAGCATTAAATCCGCTTCCCATCACAATCGCAGCTTCAAAACCGTTGGCTTCACACAGTGC
Organism: Sulfuricurvum sp.; assembly: GCA_014764105.1. Classification (GTDB taxonomy): domain Bacteria; phylum Campylobacterota; class Campylobacteria; order Campylobacterales; family Sulfurimonadaceae; genus Sulfuricurvum. The sequence continues at coordinate 7,632 of JACXUF010000048.1, forward strand.
CTCCTCAAACGCCACATGAATGGGGTGATAGCCATTCACCAACATAGAAGCTTTGGGAGAGTGATCACTGTAGCGAGAGAGAGTATCGCACGCCTGTCGATGAAGCTCTTTGTGATATGCTAACCCAAGATAATCGTTCGATGCGGCATCAATCAATGTCGCATCACGAACATGGCGTTCGCGGTAACGTCCCGAGCGTTTGAGCGCCTTGAGCTCGCTTTCGTACGGGTTGCTCATCGTGTGGAGGGAAGTTGAGCTATGTATTTGCGAATCTCTCGAATCCGCGCATCATCGGCTGGATGGGTAGAGAGAAATGCGGGCGGTTTGTGAGAACTTTTGGAAATACGCGCCATATTTTCCCAAAATTTCAACGCTTGTGCAGGGTTATATCCCGCTTTAGACATCAAATAAATGCCGATTTGATCGGCTTCGTGTTCAAACTTTCGGCTGTAAGGGAGAATAAGTCCTACTTGAGAGGTGATACCGTAGGCTTGCGCATAGAGGTTTTGATATTGGGTAGGAATATTAAGAGCAGCCGCCAAAATCTGCGCCCCAACATTACTGGCAGTCTGCATCGACATCCTCTCAGCACCGTGACGAGCAAGGGCATGAGCAATCTCATGCCCCATCACCGTCGCAATCTGATCGTCGTTTTCGGTAATTTTCAAAATTCCGGTATAGAAAAAGACCTTGCCGCCAGGGAGACAAAATGCGTTAGGGGTATCATCTTGGATCACCGTGAACTCCCATGCAAAATCGCTCCGTCCGCTCACTGCCGCAATCTTCTGACCGATCCGTTTAACCCGATCCTGAAGGACTTTATCTGTATCGATCTTGGAACTCTGTATCACTTTTTTGGCTTCAGTTGCACCCAGTGCCATCTCCTGATCAGGAGAGATCATCATAAATTGAGTACGGTTGGTCACAGGAGTGGTTGTACACCCCACCAAAAGAGCCGCCCCCAAAAAGAGATTGATTGCACGCATCGTTACTCCTCTAAAAAAGGTTTTAACACTTCGATCGATAGCCCCATAGCCGTACTCTCGAATCCTCGAACCTCACGAATATAGGGTTTGCAAAACCCCTCCACCATACACGCTCCCGCTTTTCC
>JACXUF010000049.1 GCA_014764105.1 Sulfuricurvum sp.
ATTGGTGCGATCAATCTCACCTACGAAAAGCAAGTGATTAAACTCAATGGAGCTTGACCCATGAAAGTACGTTCTTCAGTGAAGAAAATGTGCGATGATTGTAAAGTCATCAAGCGTAAAGGGATTGTGCGCGTTATCTGCAAAACCCCAAAACATAAACAGAGACAAGGATAAGCATGGCACGTATTGCTGGTGTGGACTTACCTAAGAAAAAACGTATCGAGTATGGTCTAACCTATATTTATGGGATTGGACTTTATACTTCACGTAAAATTTTGGATGCTACTGGGATCGATTACAATAAGCGTGTATACGAACTCTCAGAAGATGAGGCAGCGACAATCGCAAAAGAGATTCGAAATAGCGGTATCGCTGTAGAAGGGGATCTTCGTAAAGAAGTTGCAATGGATATTAAAGCGTTGATGGATCTTGGTTCGTACCGTGGTCTTCGTCACCGCAAAGGTCTCCCTTGCCGTGGTCAAAAAACTAAAACCAATGCACGTACGCGCAAAGGTAAAAAGAAAACCGTCGGCTCAGCCACAAAATAAGGGATTAGAGTATGGCAAAAAGAAAAGCAACCCGTAAAAAAATCGTCAAAAAGAATATTGCCAAAGGTATCGTACATATCCTAGCATCATTCAACAACACCCTTGTAACGGTTACTGATGAGATGGGGAATATGATCGCATGGAGTTCGGCTGGTGCCCTTGGTTTCAAAGGTTCTAAAAAATCGACTCCGTTTGCTGCGCAACAAGCAGTTGAAGCAGCTATGGAAAAAGCAATGGTCCACGGTATTAAAGAAGTGGGAATCAAAGTTCAAGGTCCAGGTTCTGGACGTGAAACTGCTGTTAAAAGTGTTGGTGCAATCGAAGGTGTACGCGTCTCTTTCATGAAAGACGTTACTCCACTACCACACAATGGATGTCGTGCGCCTAAGCGCCGACGCGTGTAAGGAGGTTTGTAATGGCAAGATATAGAGGACCCGTAGAAAAAATCGAAAGAAGATTCGGTGTAAGCCTTGGTCTAAAAGGTGAGCGTCGTCTCGCAGGTAAAAGTGCCCTTGACAAACGTCCATACGGACCTGGTCAACACGGACAACGCCGTACAAAAATTTCTGAGTATGGTACTCAGCTTCGTGAAAAACAAAAAGCGAAATTCATGTATGGTTTGAGTGAAAAGCAAATGCGCTCATTGTTTGCTGAAGCAAAACGCCGCACAGGTAACACCGGTACAAATTTGGTAATGCTTCTTGAACAACGCCTTGATAACGTTGTTTACCGTATGGGATTTGCAACGACTCGTCGTTTTGCACGTCAATTGGTAAACCACGGTCACGTTATGGTTGACGGTAAACGTGTTGACATTCCATCTTACCGTGTTAAACCGGGACAAAAAGTGGAGATCCACGAGAAAGTTAAAAAGAATACCCAAATCGTACGTGCGATTGAGTTGACAAACCAAACTGGACTTGCAGCATGGGTTGATATCGATCAAGATAAGGCTTTTGGTATTTTTACACGTCTTCCGGAACGTGAAGAGGTTGTTATTCCAGTTGAAGAACGTCTAATTGTAGAGCTTTACTCGAAATAATCATTAAAGAAAGGGCGTTTTGCATGAAGAAAATTAAGACATCACCGCTTCTTCCAAAAGAGTTTATCGTCGAGCAAATTAGCGCGAACGAAGCGAACATCATCGCTTATCCGTTTGAAACTGGATTTGCGGTTTCACTCGCTCATCCGCTTCGTCGCTTTTTGCTAAGTAGCTCGGTAGGATACGCACCGATCGGGATTAAAATTGAGGGCGCAAAGCACGAGTTCGACTCTGTGCGCGGAATGCTCGAAGACATTTCGGATTTCATCATCAATCTCAAAGGGATCCGCTTTAAATTGAAAAACGGACTCAAAGAGAAAGAGATCACTTACAGTTTTGCAGGCCCTTGTGAAGTTTATGGTAGTGATTTGGATAACGATGATGTAGAAGTGGTAACGCCAAATGCATTTTTGGCAACATTAAATGAAGATGCGACGTTGACTTTCACCGTAAAGATTCATCAGGGTATCGGTTATACGCCGAGTGAAGATATACGGGATATTTTGGGTGAGGGATACATTGCTCTTGATGCTTACTTTACGCCGGTTCGCCGTGCAACGTACGCTATCGAGAACGTACTTGTTGAAGACAATCCGAATTTCGAAAAAGTGGTTATGAATATTCTAACTGACGGACAAATCTCTCCGGTAGATGCGTTTAAAAACGCTCTCGAAGTGATGTACGCTCAAATGGCTGTATTTAACAGCGAAGTGAATATCAAGGCTCCTGTTGCTGTAGAGTGTGGAGATGAACATCCTGAACTTAAACGTTTGAGTGCACGTGTTGAAGAGCTTGGTCTTAGCGCGCGAAGCTTCAATTGTTTGGATCGTTCAAATATCAAATATATCGGCGAAATCGTTATGATGAGCCAAAATGATTTGAAAGAGGTAAAAAACCTCGGTAAAAAATCGTTTGAAGAGATTTTGGAAAAAATCACTGAGTACGGGTACACTGTAGGTCAAGATTTGCCTGATGAATTGATCAGTGCAATCAAAAAGAAAATTGAAGCTGAATAAGCTTTTGAAATATCGCCCTCAAGCGTAGCTTTGGTGGCAAAGTGCAAGTGTAGTTTTTGGGGCTTTACTCCCATAAGGCGTTTAAATAAAAATAGTAGAGGAGAGTATCATGAGACATCGTCACGGATACCGCAAGCTAGGTCGGACAAGCGCGCATCGCGAAGCTTTGTTGACTAACCTTAGTATTGCGTTGATTGAACACGGTAAAATTGAAACAACGTTGGTTAAAGCAAAAGAACTCCGTTCATTTGCAGAAAAATTGATCACCACTGCGCGTGCAGGTGATGCAAATGCTCACCGCTCTGTATTTGCTGTATTGCAAAATAAAGAAGCGACAAAACAACTTATGAACGAAGTTGCACCAAAATACAACGAGCGCAATGGCGGTTATACTCGTATCATTAAAACTCGTACCCGCCGTGGTGATGCTACACCGATGGCGTATGTTGAACTCGTATAACGAGTTCAATAACCCTTCAACCCCTTAAATCGAGCTTCACTCGGAAATTATCCTTTTCTTATTAGTGCATGTAAAGAGCGTTTTTTATACACTACTACTCTAATTGAGTATTAAAGGGACCCTAAAAATGATTCCGTTCACCGATGAAGAATTAATGAATCCTGTTCGAAACGTTATTGATAAAATTCGTCCAAATTTGGCACTTGATGGTGGCGATATCACTTTTTTGACAGTAAAGAATGGAACGATTTATGTACAATTGCAAGGTGCATGTATTGGATGCTCCAGTAGTGGAAACACATTAAAATACGGAGTTGAACGACAGCTTCGGATGGAGATTCACCCTGAGCTCTGTGTTATTAATGTGCCTCATGGGATGGAGCATCAAATTGATGCATTATAGTAACTTGATTTTGAGTCGATATTAGAGACAGGAGGAGGGCTCTTTTATGAAAACAAACCATTTATCCAAAACCCTCAAACAAGCTAGTGAACATTTTTTGGCGGGTAAATACAAAGAGGCATTGCGTGATTACTCGTTGGCATTAAAAGATTATCCTGAATCCAAAGAGGCGTACAATGGAGCAATTTTAGCCGACATGGCTATGGGCGGTGAGAGTGCTGGAGAAGCATTGTTTGATTATTACACCATCTTACGTAACGAAGATGTAGAATCTGCCGATGTGATCATCTCCGAAATTTTAGAGACAATGGATGGGACTTTGGACCAGCTCTCAGGGCTTTTTCATGAGACGATAAAGCAGCGTCTTGCCTATGAAGACGGTATTATGTATACCGAATTTAAAGAGTTGGTGGAGAAAGAGAACGATTTCAACCGTATTTTTGAGAACATCATGTTCTCGACCCGTGTTATCATTACCGAAAAAGAGGATTTTGTCGATTTTCTCGATAATTTGATCGATCATGGGTACAAAGAGATGGCACTTAGCTATTTAGAAAGTGCATTGGGTGTCTATCCGAACGATCGACAACTCCGCAATTTGTTACGCCGTTTAGCCAAAGGGAAAAGTGTTGAAAATTGAGTTGCGAGATCAACCGTATCGCTACATCAGTGAAAATTCGAGCGAATGTGGGGAAGGCTGTGCTTTCTTGCTGACCAAACAAAATGAAAAATACAAAGAGGATGCCCTCTTGCGGGGAGCAGATTCGATTGTAACGCCGCAGGAGTGTTGGAACCTTTTTGGTTTGGATCGAATTTGTGTAATCGGTATTACAGGAACGAACGGCAAAACGACAACCGCGAGTGCTATTTATTCTTTGCTCCTCGATTTGGGCTACAAAGCGGCGATGCAGGGGACTCGGGGATTCTTTATGAACGATGTCCCAGTAGAGGGAAAAACACTCACCACACCCACGGTACTTAATACCTATCGCCATATGGCGCATGCAATTGCAGAGGGGTGTCAATATTTTGTTATGGAAGTGAGTTCTCATGCCATCGAGCAAGAGCGGATTGCTGGGATAAACTTCGGGCTTAAAATACTGACGAATATCACCCAAGATCACCTTGATTATCACGAAAGTATCGAAGAGTATGTTCGTGTTAAAAATCTCTTTTTTGCCGATGAATCGAAAAAGTTGATCAATAAAGATGAAACTAAAGCCAAATTCAATTTTAAAAATACTTTCACCTATGGCGTGGAGAATCCCGCTACCTATAAAATTATGGCTTATTCTCTGAATAACGGTGTGAGCGGTGTGCTAAAATATTTTGAAGAGCATATTCCGTTTGCCAGTTCGTTGCACGGATTCTTTAACCTTTATAATATCACGGCGGCATTTGCCGCAGTCCATTTGGTTACCAAAGATCCGTTGGAGAAAATCGCCGATACGATTGAAAATTTCGGCGGCGTGAGCGGTCGGATGGAGGTGGTGAGTGAATCGCCTTTGGTCATTGTAGATTTTGCCCATACCCCCGATGGGATGGAACAGGTGCTCAATGCTCTCAAAGAGAAAGAGGTTTTGGTAGTTTTCGGCGCAGGTGGAGATCGTGACCGTACAAAACGTCCAATGATGGGTCGTGTCGCGTCTACCTATGCAAAAAAAGTGTACGTGACAAGCGATAACCCCCGTTTTGAGGATCCTGATGCGATTATCGAAGATATTCTCGCTGGGATCGAGGACAAAACCAACGTTTTTGTCGATGTAAATCGCCGTAATGCGATTGCTCAAGCGCTCAAAGATCGTAGTGGCGATGAAGTAGTATTAATTTTGGGCAAAGGGGATGAAACGTCTCAGATCATCTACGATCAATATCTGCCGTTTGACGATCGTATTGTTGCAAAAGAGCTTTTAAGCAAATTGTCTTAACCGTTAAAATGACCCTTAAATGAAAAGGTTTTTTGGTTGAGTTCAATATGCACAGTTTTATTTTGGCTATAATGCTGCCATTATTTTGCGATGCATTTAGCACATCTACGTTTTAAGGAGTGGTCGATGGGTATCCCTCAACCAGCGTTTTATATTTTCAAGTGCGAGCAAAGCTCACCTCCAGGTATGCCAAAACCAAGCTGTGTCAATCCACATACACAGGATATTTTTCAACATTTGGCGCAAACTTTGATGCAAAAAGGTTTGATTGCGACTGTTCAACCTATTCGTACGTCGTGCATGAACCGTTGCAACGTTGGACCGGTGATGTTGGTAGAGCCGGGTCATGTGATGTATGCGGGGCTCACCAAAGAGAAAATCGATGAAATCATCGATCGTCATATTATCGGAGGCGAAATAGTGCAGGAGTATGTTATCCCATCTGAGTTGTGGGATGCGCCGATTTCGCCGGTCGATATGATGAAGCAGATGGGGCGCTAATCGATGTTGATCGAAATGCTCTACAGTAAAATTCACCGAGCAACTGTAACCGATGCTAATCTTAATTATGTCGGTTCTATCACCGTCGATGAGGAGCTTTTGGAAGCTTCTAAAATGCGCGTGGGTCAAAAAGTGGAGATCCTCAATATTAACAATGGTGAGCGGTTTTCGACCTACATTATTCTAGGCGAGCGGGGCAAACGAGATATTTGTCTCAACGGTGCCGCAGCCCGTAAAGTGCATAAAGGGGATAAGATCATTATTGTCGCCTATGCAACCTACAATGACCATGAGCTTGAAAACTATAAACCGACCGTTGTCCTTGTGGATGATGAGAACGGCATCATCGACGTAATCGAGAAGATATAAGCTCCATCGTGGTACACTTTCGCTAAAAAGTGCGGGGTTATAATGGAGCAATTTGAATCGTTTTTAAATGCGCATCTCCCGCGTGCAGAAAGTTTTCATCCCCATTATGAGTTGTCACTGCAACAAATGGTTCAAGGTGGTGGAAAGCGTTTCCGTCCAGCACTGCTTTTGGCGGTCGTTCGAGCCTATAATCCTCTTTTGATTCAGGGTGCTTATCATGCCGCATTGGCAATCGAATTGCTCCATACCTACTCTTTGATTCATGATGATTTGCCCGCGATGGATAATGCTGATTTGCGTCGTGGGCTTCCGACATTGCACAAAACCTATAATGAAGTGAGTGCGATACTTGCCGGTGATGCGCTGAATACCTATGCGTTTGAAGTGTTGTCCAATGCCCCTTTTAGCGATCGAGTCATTGTTAAATTGGTTCGAACACTTGCTCACAACGGCGGAGTTCAGGGGATGGTTTTAGGTCAAGCGATTGATTGTTATTTTGAGCATCAGAGGCTTGAACTTGAACAGGTGAAAATGCTCCATATCCATAAAACGGGAAAATTGATCGCAGCATCGCTCCAAATGGGGGCATTTATTGTGGGACGTGACGATATTGCGCAGGAACTGTACGAATTCGGGATTGATTTGGGATTGCTTTTCCAAATTCAAGACGACATTTTAGACATTACCCAAGATGAGATTCAGGCTGGCAAAACAACCAACAATGATCAAGCAAAAAACAGTTTCGTCACCCTTCTTGGATATGAAAAAGCGATGGAAGAGGCAAACGTTTTAGCGGAGAAAATAACGTTACAGATGATGAGATTTGATGAGAATTTGCAATGTGAATTGTCACCAACACTGATACACTACATTAATCGACATAAGGACTAAACGATGAGCAATGCAATGCGCCAAAAAATGGCAGATACGATCCGATTTTTAGCAGCCGATATGGTTCAACAGGCCAATTCAGGGCATCCGGGGGCACCAATGGGGCTGGCGGACATCGCCGTGGTGCTTTCTGAGCACATGAACCACAATCCGAAAAATCCGAAATGGTTGAACCGTGACCGTTTGGTATTTTCCGGCGGACACGGGACGGGCTTGATCTATTCGCTCTACTATCTTTGGGGATACGGGTTGGAGATCGAGGATCTGAAAAATTTCCGTCAGCTCGATTCCGCCACACCAGGACATCCAGAGTACGGTCATACTGAAGGGGTAGAGATTACCACAGGACCTTTAGGGCAAGGGATTGCGAATGCGGTTGGTTTTGCAATGGGATCGGCGTATGTGGCGAAGAAAGTAAATTCCGAAACAGCACCACTCATTGATCATAAAGTTTACTGCCTATGCGGCGATGGTGATTTGGAAGAGGGGATTAGCTATGAGGCGTGTTCGATTGCGGGACATTTAGGGCTTGATAATTTGGTGCTCATTTACGATTCCAACCGCATTACGATCGAAGGTTCTACCGATCTTAGCCTCAGTGAAGATATTCGCGGTCGTTTTGAGTCTCAAAATTGGGCGGTTTTGGAGATTGACGGTCACAATTTTGACGAGATCGACGGTGCGTTGACCCAAGCCAAAATGATGAGCCGTCCTGTCCTCATTATTGCCAATACTCTGATTGCCAAAGGGGGCGGTAAGATGGAGGGGTCTCATCACGCACACGGTGCTCCACTTGGGCATGATGTGATCAAAGCGGCAAAAGAAGCTGCGGGATTTGATCCCGAAAAAACGTTCCATGTCGATCCAGATGTGATGGAACGGTTCCGTTGTGCGATCGAAAAAGGGGATTTGGCGGAGCGTGAATGGAACCATCGCCTCAAAGAGCTTCCGCTGATGGAGCAAAACGAAGCGTATGAGCAATTGATGAATCCCGATTTTGGACGTATTCAATGGCCAACATTTGAAAAAGCAGACGCAACTCGTAATACCAATGGTGTGATCTTAAATGCGATTGCCAAAGCAATTCCCGGATTTATCGGAGGTTCGGCAGACCTTGGGCCATCTAATAAAACCGAGTTGGCAAACATGGGTGATTTTCCAAATGGGAAAAATATCCATTTTGGTATCCGCGAGCACGCTATGGCATCGATTACTAACGCTATGGCGCTTTACGGTCCGATTATCCCCTTTAGTGCGACGTTCTTTGTTTTCAGTGACTACCTCAAGCCATCCGCTCGTATTGCGGCATTGAGTGGAATTCAGCACTTTTTTATCTGGACACATGACAGTATTGGTGTGGGTGAAGATGGACCAACACATCAACCTATTGAGCACTTGAGTCAATTTCGTGCATTGCCGAACTTCTATGTCTATCGTCCGGCAGATGGGGCAGAGAATGTTAAATGTTGGCAAAAAGCGCTCACAATGAAACATTCACCTTCGGCATTTGTCTGTTCACGTCAAAATCTACCGTTGCTCCCAACTGCGGTCCATGGTGATGTGATGCAATCATCAAACCCTCTACAAAGAAGATCGCTATCGAAGCGGCACGTGGTCTTGAGTGGTACCGTTTTGCCGATATGGTCATTGCAATGGAGGGATTCGGTGCGAGTGCCCCAGCCGATAAATTGTTTGAGAAATTTGGATTTAGCGCAGAAGCGGTCGTGGCAAAAATTTAACTTCTGTCTCGTATTGCGGCAAAGGAAATAGGTGCAAGATTCTCTCGAGTATTTAGAGAAAAAACGTTTTTTTGATTCGCTGATTACCCTTTATGGTCGTAACGTTGCAGTCGAAGTGCTACGTGATGAGGCAGTGAAAATTCACAAACTTCACCTCTCCAAAAGCAACCGTGTAGATGAAACGATCGAAGAGATTTTAGCGTTGGCAGAAGCTCGTAGTATTGAGATTAAATACCATACCAAAGATTCTCTTTCACGTATTTCAAAAAACAGTGCTCAGGATCAAGGGGTTGCGATTGATGTTGTGAGCCCAAACTACCGAAGTGCCTCCAATATTGTGACCGATTTACCGAGTTCGTTTCGTCTATTAGCCCTTGATGGGATCAATAACCCTCAAAATTTGGGGATGATTATCCGATCCGCAGCGGCGAGTCGGATTGATGGGATCGTATTACCTCGTCGCAACAGTACAAAACTCTCTCCATTGGTTATGAAAGCCTCAGCGGGGACACTATTTAAAATACCAATCTATTACTGTGAAGATTTGAGTGAGATTCTGATGCTGAGTGATGTGGCGATTATCACCCTCTCGTCTCACGCCAAAGATGATATCCATTCGCTAAAAATTCCAGATCGTACTATTTTTGTTTTGGGTAATGAAAGTGAAGGGGTAAGCGATGCGGTAATGCGCGCATCGACGCATCAGGTATCAATCCCGATGCATCGTGGAGTTGAGTCCCTCAACGTTGCCGTAACAGCAGGAATCGTTAGTTTTCTACCATAAGGTTATAAGGGCGGCGAATATCTTCGATCACTTCACCGACACTCATATGGCGGCTTTTACGCAAAAACTCACGCCCTTGAAAGAAAATGAGCACGGTGGGAATCGCAAAGACGCTAAAATGGGAGGCGATTTCAGGCTTTTCGGAGATGTCGATGCTCTCGATGATAAACGTAGGAAAGTGCTCCGTTATCGCTTTGGTCAGTTTCGGTTTGAGGGCATAGCAGACGTTGCAGGTGGGTGCACTGAAATAGAGCATAACAGCATCATGGGAAGTGAGTGTTTGGTTGATTGAGTCTAATGTTTGCATAAAGGGATTATAATGAAATTCAGCCGTGCCTACGTTGAAATAACCAATATTTGCGGGCTCTCATGCAGTTTTTGTCCTTCAAAAGAGCAATCTTATCAAACTATGGGTGTGGATTTTTTCAAACACGCGTTACAAGAGCTAAAGCCCTATACTGACGAGATTGCACTGCACGTTATGGGTGATCCGATGGTGCTTAGCAATCTGCGAGAGTATCTCGACTGTGCGCACGCTTTTGGTTTTAAGGTGATGATAACCACCAGCGGATTTTATTTGGATGAGGTGCGTCGGCAGAACCTTTTTCATCCCTCACTTCGTCAAGTCAATATTTCCCTTAACAGTTTTAATAAAAACAGTGTGTCTTGTACGTTTGAAGCCTATATGGAACCGATATTGGCTTTGTGTGATGAGAAGCTCTTTCACAAGGGTGATTTTTTCATTAATCTTCGTCTTTGGAATTTGGATGACGTTCACAGCGAGAGTCATTTTAATGAGCGGTTGTTTGCCCTTCTAAAGGAGCATTTTTCCCTTAAACAAGAAGCACTTGCTTTGCAGATCAGCGGCGAACGTCAGAGTATTCGCCTAGCATCTAAGGTTTTACTCCATTTTGATCGCTATTTTGAGTGGCCAAGCCTCCACAATCGGGTAGTTGGTGATGGGTATTGTCTAGGATTACAGAAACAAATTGCGGTTTTGGCAGACGGGAGTGTCGTCCCGTGCTGTCTAGACGGAGAGGGAATTATCACTTTGGGTAACCTTCATGTGACAAATTTGGATAAAATTCTGCAATCTGAGCGCTCTACATATATACGTGAAGGCTTTGAGAGAGCAATGTGTACCGAAGAGCTGTGTCAAAAGTGCTCTTATAAAGAGCGATTTAAAACCAAAGGGCAGTTATGATTGAAAATTTGATCGAATCCATAAATAATCGCATTGCTCTCCACAATGAAGGCATTGACGAAAACGTCCATATTTACGAAATCGCCGCTCTTTTAAAGACGCTTCATGATGAAGATGAAGAGCTTTATGCTCAAACCCTAGAAGCTCTCCCTTCTGAAATTTTGGCGGAAGTTCTTTTGGAGATGCCTCAACAGCATATGGAAGAGGCGTATGAGCAGTTGGGGGCTGAAGGGCTTGCAAACCTAGCTTCTGAACTCGATACGGATGATGCAGCCGACTTGATTCAATATATTGAAGAGGTGGATGAGGAACTTGCTGAGGAGGTTCTCTCCAAACTTCCTGATGAAGAGCGGGCAACGATTGAAACGTTGATTTCATATGGCGATAACGAAGCCGGTGCATACATGCAGACCGAGCTTTTTGAAGCGTATTCGGATGAGAGTGTGGGTGAATCGATCAAACGTTTACGCGCAATGAAGGCCGAAGAACTGATCGATAACGTCCATCAGGTCTTCATTGTTGACAAGCATCGCCGTTTGATTGGGGCGATTTTGCTGGAAGATTTGATTTTGCACGAAAACGATGAGCTATATCGGGATATATTGTATGAGGGGCACAACACCGTCCACGTTCATGCTCACGATGAAATTTATGATGTTGTCGAAGTGTTTGCCAACTATAACCTCAATACACTTGCCGTTGTGGACGAGAATCAAATTTTGCTCGGGCGTATCACTGCCGATGACATCCATGACGTTATGGAAGAGCGGGCTACGGAGCAGATCTATCACATGGCAGGGGTTAGCGAAGAGGCTGAGGAGGATGAAGAGTTTTGGAGCATCGGGAAAACTCGTGCTATTTGGTTGGGTATTAATCTAATAACGGCAATCGCCGCATCGATCGTTATTGGAATGTTTGATGCAACCATCGAAGCAATTGTTGCTTTGGCGATTTTGATGCCGATTGTTGCGTCGATGGGAGGGAATGCTGGGACGCAGACGCTCACCGTTACGGTGCGTAAAATCGCTTTAGGTGAAATCGAAGGGAAAGAGGCATATGTAACGGTCAAAAGAGAGGTATTGCTAGCCCTTTTTAACGGTCTTTTGTTTGCTGTGATAATCGGTGCGGTAGCGTATTTATGGTTTAAAATCCCATTGTTAGGCTTGGTAATTGCGTTATCAATGATTATTAATCTTTTCTTTGCGGGATTTTTTGGTACTATTATTCCATTGGGACTTCGTCGAGCAGGTATTGATCCAGCAATCGGTTCGACGGTTATTTTAACAACAGTTACAGATGTTGTTGGTTTTTTAAGTTTCTTAGGACTTGCAACATTAATGTTACTTTAATAAAGGATGATGAATTGGACAGGCGGATACGCTATTTTATTGAAGATTATTGGGATATTTTTATCGGTATGGCATCTATTGCTATTGCATTCTTTTTTCATCTTGAACGTGATTCAGGAATGGCTACCCTTTTTGCAGCGATAGGGATTGCTGCTCTCTCACTCACAGTTGCCGAAGTTGCTGATATCCTTTCGGAACGACTTCATGAACCTTATGGAAGTTTTGTCCTCACCTTTAGCGCCGTAGCGGTAGAAATCATTTTATTGTACGTTATTTTGCTCGAAGTTAAATACTCTCCTGAAGTTTTGGAGACGGTCAAAGGGGGGATTATTTCAGCGGTCATTGTTGATTTAAACGTTCTATTGGGATTGGCTGTCTTTTTGGGGGGATTGGCGTACACCCAACAGCAGCACAACAAAGAGACCTCCAGCGCGTACAGCACGGTCTTGTTTGTCGCTTCTAGCGCATTATTGGTTCCGGGATTGCTGAGTCATGCAGAACACGGGGTAGAAGAACTAACCCATGTAAGCCATTTGATCGCAGGGGTGTTGCTTCTGTTCTACTTAATCATTTTCATTTTCCAGACCCGTACCCACACCCACTTTTTCAAAGCGACGGCACGGAGTCGTTTTTTCCGTTTGAAGCGGAAACTCCAAGAGGAAGAGGATGCTGAAGTTGACGAAAACGAGTCAAGCGATTATATTTTTGAACATCTCAGTAATATGGTCAATTTTTTTGTGATTTTCTTTTTTATTGCCATTATTGCTTTTGGGGCGGAGATTTTTGCTGGAGAAGGGGTACGTGTCGCGAAAGAGCACGGGATTTCAGCGGGGCTTGCTGGATTGGTGATCGCAATCATCAGTGTGAGCCCCGAAATTTTTACCGCCGTACGTGCCGCACGCAACGATCAGATCCAAAGGGTTGTCAATATCGCGATGGGGGCATCAACAGTCTCCATTATCCTGACAGTTCCAATTTTGATGATGCTGGCCTATTTCAGCGGAATCAATCTCACCCTTGATTTTAATCCACTCCAAATCGGGGCACTTTTGTTGACCATTTTGCTGGTATGGAAAACGACCGATGAGGGGGAGACTAACTATTTTGAGGGGGCATCGCATCTGATGTTCTTCCTCAGTTATGCCATAATAGCAGCGTATTACTAACTGATGTTATGCACTTTACGTTCATAGCCCGCAAAGTGGCAGGGACAAATGTCCCTACAACCCCCTAAAGCTTGCCATATCTTTCGGATATGGCAGAAAACTCCCCTTTT